>JABDLQ010000237.1 GCA_013002925.1 Gammaproteobacteria bacterium
TAAAACTGTTGTCGCTGGATAGCGTAATGGTTGCACCACCGCTCAGGGTCAGGTCATCGTTGACTCGCAGATCCGCGCCGTTCTCAATGGTCAGATCCGCGCCCAGGGTGACGTTGTCCAGCGTGAATAAATTGGCCGCGGTCAGCACTATGGAGTCGGGTGTGTCCGGTGCCAGAATATTGGCATTGAGCAAAGTACCGCCGCCGGAGAGTGTGACGGCAGCATTCACTTTCATATCGCCGTTCACCCCGAGCTCGCCACCGCTGAATATCATCTCCGTGCCGCTGCGCAGGGCGGCAATTTCACTGACACCCGTGCTGTATTCGACCGTTACGCCAGCGCCAATGTCTATCCGCGCGGAGTGCCGGCTATCCGGAACCTCGCCTAACGACCAGTTGGCCGGGTCATGCCACGAGCCACCGAGTGGGTTGATAAAGCGATTGACGATGGGTCCCGGCGCGCTCAGAAAAAACGCCTGGAAAATAAACAGATCGCCAAAATTTACGGCATTGTCGCCGTTAAAGTCGGCATCCGGATTCCAGTTCGCCGAGGCGGGCGAGGAGTTGAACGCCGCGGCCCAGATCGTCAGATCTCCAAAGTTTGTGATGAAGCCGTCATTGTCCAGATCGGCATCGCAGCGATTACCAAATCCGTCGCTGTTGGTGTCGAGCTGACTCGGATTGAAATGCTCGGCACAGTTGTCTATGTCATCGGGAATGCCATCGCCATCAACATCCATACTGCCTAGACGGGTCGGTGCTGCGCCCACGGCAGATGGCTGGATTGCAGTAATCACCAGCGTATCCGCGTTGCTGCTTTGTAAACCATCATGAGCAAGCAGCTGCACAAGATATTGACCGGGCACATCAACATCCAGCACCGGTGTCGCTGAGTTTACCCTCTTCAGTTCGGCCCGACTGGTTTCGGGTGCATACAACAGGCTCCACTGAAACGACCCTGACATGCGATCTTTAGCAAGAGAAGGACTGGCGTTGAGTACAAGGCGTGTGCCTGCATAGGCCCGACGATCCGGACCCGCGTCAGCGATCAGACGCGAGTATTCTGTATTGAGCCAGACCTGTGCTGGCTCGCTGTGGTGACGGCCATCGCTAACGGTAAGTTCAAGCAGGTAATCGCCGGCAACATCGGCGGTAAAAGACGGGCTGGCAGTGCGTGATGCTTGCATCAGCGCGCGGCTCCCGGCAGGTGCTGTCACGAGCGACCAGTGGTAATCCAGCGGATCGCCATTGAAGTCCCAGGATAAACTGCCATCCAGGACGATGGTCTCGCCCACACCCGCTTTGCCTTTTGGATCGATGACCGCCACCGGGGCAACATTGCCGGTCGAGATCGTAACCGTGTCAACCGCACTTTCGACTTTGCCATCAGTCACCACCAGTTCGGCGATATAGTCACCGAGCAAGTCAACGGTAAACTGTGGCTGCAAAGCGGCGGCATCACTCAGTAAGGCCCCGGACCCAGGCGGCACCTGCAAACGCCATTGAAACTTCAGCCGATCACCGTCGCGATCGGTCGAGCCACTGGCATCCAGTGTGACCACCTCGCCAACGACAACCGAACGCGCCAGACCGGCATCGGCCCGCGGCGCCTCGTTGGCATCCGGCTGAATACCGTTTGCAAAGACGGGCATGGAAAATAAATATACGGATGCTATCAGCCAAGCACCCAGACATGATGAATTCGTCATGGTGTTTTTCTCCCCCGGCCGAGCATACCTGCATGGCTAATCGGCCATTTTAGTTTTATACAACCATACAACAATATCAGCGCGGTGCGGCGCCGCCACATCTGATGAGCCGCAGCAAAAACAGTCTATTCGCGCACAGGAAACTGTATTTTTTTATAAAAATCAATGTATGGCAGCATTTTACACAAGCACTTTGTAAACAACTGAATGCGGATAAACCTGACGCTTGTGCAACAACCGCAGGAGTAGCGGTGTGAACGAGCGCGCACATAAAACTTACATCCACAGCCGCGATGCCAAAAAAAGAGAACCCGAGAAAATGAATCACGGTAAAAGAATCGGAAAAAAGCAATTCCAATCTGCTGCAATCATAAAACCAGCGATGTGAATTATCGTGATCGACTGGTAACCCACTCTACATGCTCCTGTAGACGACCATCACCAGTAACAACAATCCACGATCAATACCCGGACAATGCGCCTGATCCCGGGATTTCCATCGGACTGGTGCATCCGTCATTTTCGAAAAACCACCGGTGTCCCCACATGAGAAATCGCGGCGATGCCCCCCCACCCTGGATAAACCTGTGTTACCAATCCCCCGCGCACCCCGCACGGGCTGCGTACCACATCGTCCGGTCACAAAAAAGTGAATAAAAATTGTATAAACCGATGAATCCAAACCTTTCTTCAGGCAAAATGCCCCATCTTTCCTCCTCTGACAGGCTTGGAATCAAGTTACGGAATACGTTGAGCAACCCCATATTCAAACTTGCCAGAACCACCGCAGGTAGCCTGAAGGATTTGGCTCCGATTCTTATTGTGGTCGGGTTTTTCCAGTTTGCCGTGTTAAAACAGCCTCTGCCCAATACTGTCGATATGTTGATAGGGGTAGTACTCGTGCTTCTTGGTCTGACCTTCTTTATTGATGGTCTCGAGAGCGGCCTGTTCCCGATCGGCGAGAGTATGGCGCATGACTTTGCCCGTAAAGGCAGTGTCATCTGGCTGTTGATCTTTGCTTTTGCTCTTGGCTTTGGCACTACGATTGCTGAGCCGGCCCTGATTGCAGTCGCGGCGGAAGCGGCTGCCATCGCGGCCCGCGCGGAGTTCATCGAACAAAGTTCAGACGCTGAAGCAAGTTATGCGATGGGGTTACGCCTGACAGTTGCGTTCTCCGTAGGGCTTGCCATTGTTCTTGGTGTCATCCGGATTCTCAAAGGCTGGAGAATCGACATGATGATCATTGTAGGATATGCAATGGTCGTCATCATGACGATGTTTGCGCCTCGTGAAATCATTGGTATCGCCTATGATTCCGGCGGGGTGACTACCTCCACCATTACGGTACCTCTTGTCACGGCACTGGGCGTTGGTCTTGCGTCGTCCATCAAAGGCCGCAATCCGATGATCGACGGGTTCGGGCTCATTGCCTTTGCGTCACTGACTCCGATGATTTTTGTGATGGCGTACGGGATGCTGTTTTAATGTCGCTCATAACGGACATCGTGTCGACATTTCTGCTGACGATCAGGGATGTGCTGCCGATTGCTGTGATCATTTTTGGTTTCCAGTTTGCGGTTATTCGCAAGCCGATAACAAACCTTCGCAGAGTCCTGTTCGGTTTTGTTTATGTGGTCGTCGGCCTGTCCCTTTTTCTGGTCGGTCTGGAACGTGCCTTGTTCCCGCTTGGCCGGGTCATGGCCGAACAGCTAACCGACCCGATGTTTATTCAGGCCGGCGCCCTTGTTGAGCAACAGTTTCACTGGCTCAATTATTACTGGGTATACCTCTTTGCATTTGCAATTGGCTTCAGCACAACGATTGCAGAACCCTCCCTGATGGCGGTGGCAATCAAGGCCAACGAAGTCTCGGGCGGGAGCATTGGTGTCTGGGGGTTACGCATTGCCGTTGCGCTCGGAGTCGCCATCGGCATCTCGCTTGGTGCCTACCGCATTGTCGTGGGTGATCCTATCCACTACTACATTATCTCCGGTTATATCGTGGTGATAATCCAGACCCGGTTCGCACCCAGGCTCATCATACCGCTGGCCTATGATTCGGGTGGTGTAACAACATCTACCGTGACTGTACCTCTTGTTGCTGCCCTTGGCCTGGGTCTGTCCGAAACGGTGCCGGGCCGAAACCCGCTAATTGACGGCTTTGGCCTGATTGCCTTTGCCAGCCTGTTTCCGATCATGTCCGTAATGGCTTATGCGCAAATTGCGCGGTTTGTTGAACATCGTCATGCCAAAAAAGGAGACACTTCGGATGCAAATAACGCGAAAGATAACGCCAAAGTGGAAGCGGAGGCATTGTGATTTTTACGCCCTTGAACCCTGAAATCACGCCCAGCCTACACCTGGTCCATAAAGCTGTAGATACACTGTCTGTGCAGGAGAACTATCATGCATTTTAAATTGATCGTTGTGTTTGTCGAAGACGACAAAACCGATGAGGTGCTGGACGCCGCCCGTGAAGCGGGTGCTACCGGCGCCACTGTCATCAATAACGCCCGGGGTGAGGGAATCAAAAGAAACAAGACGTTTTTTGGTCTGACGCTTGAAACCCAAAGAGACGTGCTTCTATTCCTGGTAGAAGAACATTTGAGCCGAAAGATTCTCGAAAAAATTGGCCATGTGGGTCGCTTCGATGACGAACCGGGCACCGGAATCGCGGTTCAAATCGATATCGAGGACGCAATCGGCGTGCGTCACCAGATCAAAGAGCTTAAAGATGCACTGGAGGATACATTATGAGCAACGGCAAAATTATCAGGGTCAGGGATGTCATGCTGTCCCGGTTTCTCGAGATTGACGGATTAAACACGGTCAAAGAAGCAATTGACTCGATGAAAGCATCTGACATCACTACGATCATCGTGAAAAAACGGCATGAAAACGATGAATACGGCATTGTACTGCTCGCCGATATTGCCAAAAAAGTTTTGGCTAAAGACAAAGCACCGGAACGCGTAAATGTTTATGAAGTGATGACCAAACCAGTGATCAGCGTCTCGCCGGAGATGGATGTGCGCTACTGCGCACGTCTTTTTGATGGTTTTGGTATCGCCTCGGCACCTGTCATTGAAAACGGCCTGGTGATTGGCATCGTCGGTTACGATGGGCTGGTACTCAAAGGCCTGATGGAAATCCACACGTGATGGGCCAACTCTGATTCATACGGGTCGAAAACATTACACGCACTGAAAACGTGCAATGGTTGGTCAAAGATTCAGGCAACCCGGTATTGCGCACATACCGTATTACCGGACGAATCGCACACGCGCAAAGATAGAGTTTTCCATTTTGTCCCTCACTAACAGTCGGTGCCGCTGTGCAGTCAACACCACCAATACAGAGCCCGGCCTGATACCCTTGTCCGCCGCTGATGAGCTTTCTTCGGCAACGCCTGTCTCTTACACCCGTTGCTGTGGGTGGCCCGCTCATTGCCTCATGGCTCGTTGCAGCTGTCACCGTATAAACTACCGCTGCTAGTCATCCCGGGGAACCTGGGCACCCGGCAACTCACCCAAACCCGGGTTGGGAATGCGCTTGTCAAAGTCGACCCAGATGCGCTCGTCATTGCGACAGTCGTACTTGCGACAGGTCAGCGGACGCTCCTCATACACCCCGCAGCATTTGCTTGTCGGGTCAAGATGCACGCAATGGCCATTGCTACCGGTAGAATTCATGTAAGGCCGCCCAAGATCCCACCTTACTATGCCTTCCTCGACGTCTTCCTTTGAAAGCGCAAATGTGAGACTGCAGCAGGCCGCCTTGCACAGCTCAATGCGACTGTCGCAATCAATGTCGAATGGCTCAATGTACTCGTACTTGCTGACCTCCTGCTCAGCAATGGCAACTGCCAGACCTTTTGCGACAAACTCCTCGCGCAAGGCTTTTTCCACGTCGCGGCGCTTGTCCTCGATTTCCTGTGGCTCGACAAGACCTCGTGCTACCAGCAGATCAAGCAACACCGAAACATCCACTCGCGCATGCAGTGCCTCGATGGTGTTCAGGTTCGCGCGCGTATGCGCATAAAGAAGCCCCTGAACCAGTTCGTCGCGGTCAATATCGTCCGTCACCAGGCCTTCCCTCATCTGCAGGGCCAGCAGGCAGTATACCCGGAAATGTTTCGTGCTTGCTGCTAAACCAAAGGTAACTCGCGCGTTTGATTGACACCGCCTGCCTCTGACCACCCAGGTTATACAACCTCTCTTATACGGATACACCGCCAATGGGTATTGTGCAATACTTGAAATTATCAAATCGAAAAACGACTGGCAGGCGGCACCCTGGCGCGTCCTCTTGTCTGAAGTTTCGTACCCCCCGAGGAATAATTGCGTGGAACCGGACATATCAAAAAATATTGAGGCACTGCTATCCGCCGCCGTCACTGCCCATCGCCAGGGAAACCTCAGGCAGGCCGCTACCGGCTATGAACAGGTGCTGACAACCGCGCCAGACCATGCGATAGCCACACAACTTCTGGGAACCGTGGCATTACAGAATTTGCAATTCGACAAAGCCCGCCGGTTATTGAACCGGGCAATTGAGCTTGACCCTGAAAATGGAACCACTTTTCACAACCTGGCACGACTCGATGAGGCCGAGGACAAGCTGCACAATGCAATAACAAATTATCAACGTGCAATTGAGCTTATGCCGGATAATCCGGACTCTAGTTTTTCCCTGGCAAATGTATTGATGTCGCAGGGTCAACTGGAAGAAAGCGAGCGCTGGTATCGACGTACCCTTGCGATCGACCCGGCTTATGCTGAGGCTCACCGCAAAATTGCACGCCTGAAAAAACACACTGCCGTCGACAGTGATGTGACGGCAATGGAAACACTGTTTAGGGCAAATTCAACCAATGACTCTGCAAGGCTGCAGCTGGCATTCGGTCTGGGCAAAGCCTATGAAGACATGCAGAACTACGATAAAGCATATACCTATTTCAACACAGCTAACAAACTCAAGCGCGCACAAATGCGGTTTGATATCAATAACTGGGACAAGGAAATCGACAAGGTCATTGACGTCTTTACCCCAGACTTGTTCGCGCAGTTTTGCGATGCCGGTCAAATGGACGCCAGACCTGTTTTTATTTTAGGTATGCCACGCTCTGGCACGTCTCTTGTAGAGCAGGTCATGGCCAGTCACTCAAAAGTATTCGGAGGTGGCGAACTACAGACTCTTAACACGGCGATCATGACAGCGATGGACGTCCGGCACTTCCCGTCCAATGTGCCGCAGCTGACACCGCAGGCGATTATGAAAATGGCCGATGGATATCTTGCCCAAACGTCTGCAATCAGTGCAGGCGCAAACTATGTCACGGATAAAAACCCTGACAACTTCAAGTTAATTGGAATGATAAAGCTGATGTTTCCTGACGCAAGAGTTATTCACACCTGTCGCAATCCAATGGATAACTGCTGGTCGCTGTACAAGAACCATTTTTCTGATAACGGTCCCTTTTACAGCTACGATCAAACTGAATTAGGCCGGTATTACCTGGGTTATTCACGCCTGATGCAACACTGGCACAAGGTTCTGCCAGGGTTCGTGCACGATATAGTTTACGAGTCACTGGTGGCGGACCTGGACACCAGCGCGAGGGCGCTGCTGAACTACTGCGAGCTGGAGTTTGAACCGGCTTGCCTGGAATTTCATCGCACGGCACGGTCCGTACGAACCGCGAGCGCCGTGCAGGTGCGACAGCC
>JABDLQ010000250.1 GCA_013002925.1 Gammaproteobacteria bacterium
GACAAAACGCGGGGGTACCACGGTTTCGTCACAACGTCACGGCCGCTATCGGTAAACGCCTTAGCTGCGCTGCGGCAATCGCCTTGTGAAATTATCTGACAAGCGAGTCCGCGATCATCAGAGCGGAAGCTGACGGCACCCGGCAAAGCTATCAAATCAACCGTTTTGATATGACCGTTTGCGTTTCTCATTGGCATGTTGCATTGACAAATATTTCATTGCAGGAAGGCTTCATCGGGGAAACACTTCATAACCAGGAACAAGTAGCGGTTCACGCATGATATTGTTACAGCGTCATATCAGTTATTACTCATAAATTTTTGTGACGCCATGGCAGCCGTGTCTGTTTGATTGGTATCATGAACCAGTACACAGAGAAACTGGCGCCGCACCAGTCCGCACAAAAAATAGCCACACCCGGCATCTCCAGAGTCCCTGTTGTTACGAGCGCTTGCCCAAACTGCGGCATACCGTAGCGGAGAAAAAAATGTCTGATTTCAAAAAAGTTGCATGGCGTGATCCGAAGGATCCTGCTCATGCTCTGTTATCTGCAATCAATAAAAAATATGGCATGGTACCCAACGTTTATGCCGTTATGGCAAACTCGCCAACGACACTTGCTGCACTCATGGAATTTGGAACCACCCTGGACAAGGGCTCTTTGAGCCCGCAGATTAAAGAAAAAATTGCACTGGTCGTCAGCAATGAAAACACCTGCAAGTATTGCGTCTCTGCGCATACTGCTGTAACAGCCGGGCTGAAAATGGCTACCGATGAAGTGATCGATGCGCAGCGCGGGAAGTCTGATGATCCACGCGAACAGGCGATTCTGAATTTGGCAATTTCGCTCAACAGCAATCACGGGCACGGCGACAATTCCGCGGTGTCTGCAGCATTGCAAGCGGGAGTGTCTGTTGAGGAAATCCTGGACATACTGGGCCAGGTGGTAAAAAACATCATGACCAACACAATGAACGGTATTGCCAGAACCAAAATCGATTTTCCTGAAGTTCCGTTGATTTGAACTTTCTGCTATTTGCCGCCTCTGTCCGGTAAAACCCGTCCGGCGTATTCTGCGTAGCGTGAACCGCCTGGCGCAACCGCCCCCCTTTGGCAGAGCCCCGAACACGGGTTAGGCAGTATTTTTTCATTGTTAACAAATTGAAACGCCCCCCCGATGTCTCGCCGGGAGAAGATTCAGTATAGTAAAGCCTCTGAACCGCCGCGGAGTCCGCCGGGATGATTCACATGAGATTAAAAATTACTACGATCATTGCTGTGCTGGTGCTGAGCAATCCGGTTAGCGCCGCTGATGCCGGCAGCGACATACCGCAAATGATCAACAAGATGATGCCATTCGCCGAAGAGTTTCTGGTGGATTACGGCGAGTTTTTTCCATTTGGCGGAGCGATGAAAAGCGATGGTGAAGTAGTAACGATATCCGGAACGGACGGCATGGGAAGCCAGCCAGAGTCACAAGATGTCATTGAAACCGTGAAATATACCTTACAAATCGGTGCGGCAAATCAGCAATATCGGGCCACCGCACTTGTCTACAAAGTGAACGTGTTGCCACCTGGAAAAGAAAACCGCAGCGATGCCGTGGCAATAGAAATCGATCATGCAGATGGATATTCTGCGGTGCTGGTATTTCCCTACAAGATCAAGGACAACACCGTCACCTTCGGCGATGTGTTTGCACGTGGTGGTCAGAATGCAATATTTGTATCGCCTGCCAGTCAGGCGGAAACGTCCAAATCCGGGGATTGAATGTCCGGACTCCATTGAGCTGTACCAGGCTGGCCTTCGCCTGGCGGAGCGGGATCGAGCCTGGTTTGGGTTGGGCTGAGCTGGTGACGCACCTATAACTTCACGCAGTTAGCGAAGATTGCTCAACACTTCGTCCAGTGTTTCTTTCGCATCGCCAAACAACATGCGCGTGTTGTCTTTGAAAAACAGTGGATTTTGTACGCCTGCATAACCGGTGGCCATCGACCGTTTGAGCACTACTGTGGTTTTTCCGTGCCACACTTCCAATACCGGCATGCCGGCAATCGGGCTGTCCGGGACTTCCAGTGCCGCCGGATTCACGATGTCATTGGCACCGATCACAACAGAGACATCGATATCGGGAAAGTCTTCATTGATCTCATCCATTTCGAACACGATGTCATAAGGCACTTTGGCTTCTGCCAACAGAACATTCATGTGTCCAGGCATACGCCCAGCCACCGGATGAATGCCAAACCGTACATTGACTCCTTTGTCACGCAGCGCCTTGGTTATTTCGAACACAGTATGCTGCGCCTGCGCAACCGCCATCCCATACCCCGGGATAATCATCACTTCACGTGCGTTGAGCAGTAACTCTGCAGTATCAGCTGCCAGGATCGGAATCACCTCGCCCTGCTCTGCTTCGGCCACGGTAGTACCACCGCTGGTGCCAAAACCGCCGGCAATCACAGCAAAAAATTTCCGATTCATCGCGCGGCACATGATGTAACTGAGGATCGCCCCGCTGCTGCCTACCAAAGCGCCCGTTACGATGAGCAGGTCATTGTTAAGCATGAAACCCGTCGCGGCAGCCGCCCATCCCGAATAGCTGTTGAGCATCGATACCACGACCGGCATATCTGCACCACCGATGGCCATCACCATGTGTACACCAAACACCAACGCGATCACCGTCATGATGATCAGCGCTTCCAGGCCACTGCCAGCAGCAGACTGTTCAACAAACATCTTGCCAAGCACAATTGCGCCCAACAGCAGTCCCAGATTAAAAATATGGCGCCCGGGGAATATCATCGGTTTCCCGCCAATCCGACCGCTTAGCTTGCCGAATGCGATCACCGAACCGGAAAAAGTCACCGCGCCTATCAAGACCCCCAGATAGGTCTCGATATCGTGAATTGTTTTGGCCGCACCGCTTATCACCAGGCCATGATCCATAAAGTTTGCATAGCCGACCAGCACGGCCGCCGCGCCAACAAGGCTATGAAGAATCGCAACCAATTCTGGCATTTGCGTCATTTGCACCTTGCGTGCCGCCAGCAAACCCACCAATCCGCCGATCACGAGCGCAACCAGCACGATTTCGTGATTATCAGTGACGATACCGGTCAGGGTAGCGATCAGCGCCAGGATCATACCGGCTATTCCATAAGCATTGCCGCGGCGCGCGGTCTCCTGATTGCTGAGACCACCCAATGCGAGAATGAACAGGATCGTTGAGACGATATAGGCAGCAGTAACTATTCCAGGTGTCATGTCGGCCCCCTACTTCTGAAACATGCGCAACATGCGCTGGGTAACGGCAAAACCGCCGACTATATTGATACTGGTGATCAGCACCGCTACTGCTGCCATCCACATTACCAGCGTGTCTGCAGAGTCGATCTGTAGCAGCGCTCCGATGACAATGATGCTGCTAATCGCATTGGTGACACTCATCAACGGTGTATGCAGCGCCGGGGTGACATTCCAGATCACCATGTATCCGACAAAACACGCGAGCACGAACACTGTAAAGTGCGCCATAAAATCAGCGGGTGCGACATTCCCCATCGCCAGTAATGCGGCAGTACCTCCCACCGCTGCAATGAGCGGCCCCCACGCTGAGCGTTTTTTTTCAGGCACAGGTGCTTCCACCGTTGTCGCAGTTTGCGCCGGCGGCTGCGCTGCGGATAAACGCGGCGGTGGTGGCGGCCAGGTTGTCCCGCCGTCTTTGGTAATCGTTGCACCACGCACGACTTCGTCCTCAAAATCCACCAGCAGGTTTCCATCTTTCTCGGGCGTCATGTCATTGAGCAAGTGACGCAGATTGGTCGCATAGAGCTGACTGCTTTGAGTCGCCAAACGGCTGGGTAAATCCGTGTAGCCAATAATGCTCACACCGTGTACGTGATGCACTTCGTTGGCCTGAGTCAACTCGCAGTTGCCCCCCTGCTCGGCAGCAAGATCCACGATTACACTGCCATCTTTCATGGACTCGACCATGGCCGCCGTAATTAACCGTGGCGCCGGTTTGCCGGGGATCAAAGCGGTGGTGACAATAATGTCGACCTCCCTGGCCTGTTCGGCAAACAATGCCATTTCGGCTTCGATAAAAGCTTTGCTCATCACCTTGGCGTAACCGCCTTCGCCAGCGCCATCATCATCTTCTTCATAGTCGAGCTCGAGAAACTCGGCATCCATGCTCTCGACCTGCTCCTTGACTTCCGGTCGCGTATCAAAAGCGCGCACAATTGCGCCCATACTCTTTGCTGCGCCAATGGCCGCCAGACCCGCAACACCTGCACCAATGACCATGACTTTCGCAGGAGGTATTTTTCCGGCAGCAGTAATCTGACCGGTGAAAAACCGGCCAAAATGCTGTGCGGCTTCTACGATCGCCCGATATCCACCGATGTTTGCCATCGAACTGAGAGCATCCATTTTCTGCGCACGCGAAATTCGCGGAATACTATCCATCGACAAGGCTGTCACATCTTTTTTTGCCAGCGTCGCCAGCAGTTCCGGGTTCTGCGCAGGCCAAAAAAACGCCACAATGGTCTGCCCGCGCCGGAGCAAGTCCACCTCAAGTTCGTCGGGCGCCCGCACTTTCAAAATGATGTCGCAGTCGGCGTACAGACTTTGCCGGTCAGAATACAACTGCACACCTGCGTCGACGTAGCTTTGATTCGAAAAATTGGCAGCAACGCCGGCGTCCTGTTCAAGGCCGACCTCATAACCGAGTTTTTGCAATTGCACAGCCACATCCGGCGTAGTGGCAACCCGTCGTTCCCCCGCAAATCGTTCTTTTGGTATTCCCACTCGCATTGCTGTGATTCCTCCCGAATCCGACGTTATTATCGCAACCCCCCAGTGCTTGCCATTGACGACCCTGAAGATCCAGGATTGCCACCTGGATGCCGGGCCCCGGGTCCGTGTGATGCAACGCAGCGCCGCCTGGTGAGACGTTCAATGGCTGTCGCACTCTATCCCAAGGATCCGCAACTGATCAAGCCCGGCCTCCGTTGCCGGACTGACGCACGTTAATCCATCGATGCCGGACCGATATGTTGTTTCCCATGACGCCGGGCAAGTTCGACCTGTTTTTGGCGCTCCCGAAACGAGCGTCGTCGCTGTGCGTCGGTTTCGTTGATGCAATGCGGGCAGCTCACCCCTTTTTCATAGTCAGATGACTTTGTGTCAGCCGCGGTCAGCGGCCGTCGGCAGGCGTGACATTGACTATAGCTGCCTTTGTGCAACTCCTGATCAACGGTCACCCGACGGTCAAAAACAAAACACTCACCGCGCCATTTCGACCGGGCAGCAGGCACTTGCTCCAGATACTCCAGAATACCACCCTGCAACTGGTAGACGTTCTCAAATCCATGTTCCAGCATGTAAGCGGATGCTTTTTCGCAACGAATTCCACCAGTGCAAAACATAGCAATCTTTTTATCTTTGGCGTCCGCGAGATTTTCCTGAACATAGGCGGGGAAATCGCGGAATGAATCCGTCCGGGGATCAATGGCATTCGGGAAGGTCCCAACATCGACTTCATAATGGTTTCGTGTGTCAATCAGCACGACGTCCGGATCATCCAACAAGTCGTTCCAGCGCTGCGGATCGACGTGCTGACCAGTTGCGACGTGCGGCTGCACGCCCTGGTCTCCCAACGTGACAATCTCTTTTTTGAGCCGGATTTTCATCCGCAGAAACGGCACCTCATCCGTCTGCGACCATTTTGCCGTCATCCCGGCAAACCGTGCATCCGCGCGCAGGTGAGCGAGTAAATTTTCGACCCCTTCCCGAGATCCGGCCACCGTTCCATTCACCCCTTCCGGGGCAAGCAAGATAGTGCCAATCAGTTGGTTCTTGTGACAGACATCGTACAGAATATCCTGCGCCTGCCGGTACTCCGGATAGTCGGCAAATTGATAAAACGCTGCTACCGAATAGTCCGACATTACTTGTTGATTCCTTCCCGCACCGTCGCCAGCATGGCGTTTATCGCCTGCTCGAGGTGATCGATTTTTTGTTGTTGGCTGAGCAACTCTTCGCCCAGCCGATCGAGATCGCGCGTGTGCTCCGGAGCCTCTGTCAGTAACTGTGCCAGTAATTTGTCTGTTTCCATCTTCGTCACTTGTGCATCTTTACGCGGCGTGCCGGAATGTCAATCGCGGCGCTTACCAAGCGGTCAATTTTCACCAGATCATCGTCAAAACACAAATGCCGGTGTTCGTCTCTCCAGACGCGGCCGCTTGCCAGCAGGCTCGCCACCACCCGGCGGAATACGCGCGCGTCAAAATAATCCTTCTCGGTTGCTTCATCGAGCATGGTCATATGTTCCGCGGCGAGGCGGCTCCGGGTTTCCAGGTCGCTGCGTCGCATTACGCCGGAACCCTCACTAATGAGGAGGCCGATGATCACACTATAGCGTTCCACGGTGGCCGAATAGACGCGCGCCAGCAAGTCCAGTTGTAGAATTTCGGCCGTATTGGTGGCCGGGCGGGTGAGTTTCTGACCATCTGAAGTCTGCCGCAGCAGGCCCTGATTGACGAGCTCGTCCAGCATCTGATCGATGTGTTCGGTTACTTCTTCGAGATTCCAGCGCAGAAAGTATTCACCGCGCGCCAAAGTATAGGTGGCCAGCATGAACTCCTGCAATCGGGTTCGCTGCATCGACCGGTTTGCAATAAAGGCGCAGGCCAGCAAAGACGGCAACGCGAACAAGTGTTTGATATTGTTCCGGTAGTAACTCAATAACCTGCCTTTGACCGGATCGGGGGCGATCACATCACCGAGGGTGTGGGGGTTTCTTACCAGAATGCCGAACTCTTCGCCGTACCCGACCGCCCGTGCTCCGGCAGAACCCTCCAGCAGGAGTTTGCTCAGCGTAACTCCTTCAGAGTAGGGTTGCGAACCGAGCAACCTCACATACAGTTCGATTTGCCGTTCCAGGTCGCTGAGTTCCAGCGCACGTGATTCAGTCGCTTCGAGCACCAGACCGAGCAAATTGACAGGATTGACCGCGGCACAGTTGTTGATCGACGTTAATATGCGGGTCCCGAGATCTGGCGCCACGTTGCGGGCGATTTTATCGATCTGGCCGGGGTTTTTGTCGGCCTGCCGCCACTCAGGGCTATGCTGGTCCAGCAAGTCGTCGAGGACGATAGGGTTGCCAAAGTTAACATACACGCGGCCAAAATTTTGCCGCAACAATCGCAACGACTTGATCAATCCCCAGACGGTTTCTTTTTCCTTTGATGCGCCACTGAGTTCGCGTGCGTAACTGGCGCCTTCCAGCAAACGTTCATAACCAAAATACACCGGTACAAAAATTATCGGTCGTACTTTGTCTTTCAAATAGCTTTTCATGGTCATGGACAGCATGCCGGATTTCGCATTGAGCAATTTGCCAGTGCGGCTGCGCGTGCCTTCAACGAAATATTCGATCGAAACACCCTTGGACAAATTGCGACGCAGATAGGCATCAAATACTGTGGAATACAGCTGTTGTCCACGAAAGCTTCGGCGGATAAAAAAAGCGCCACCGCGGCGCAAGATCGCGCCGATAACCGGCAAATTAAGATTGATGCCCGCTGCGACATGGGGTGGCACCAGACCCTTTACGTACAATACATAAGAGAGCAGCAGATAGTCCGCGTGACTGCGGTGGCAGGGTACGTATACGATTTCATTGCCGGCCGCCATGTCTCTGATCACATCGAAATGATTGACTTTTACCCCGTCATAGAGACTGTTCCACAGCCAACGCAGCACCGTCTCAAGCACCCGAATGACCGCATGTGAATAATCCGCCGCAATTTCATTGGCGAACTCCCGGGCCCGTTCGCGTGCTTTTTCGATCGAAATATTTTCTTTTGCAGCTTCCTCGCTGATCGCCAGACGGACTGCATTCGAGTCGATAATTTCATTCACCAGCAACCGACGGTGCGACAGATCGGGCCCAATGGCAGCCTCACGCAAACGCCGGAAATGCACCCGTAAAATCCGCGACAGTTTGCGCGCGCGTAACGCTTTTTCGGGTTTGCTTGCCGCCAGATCATTAAGGGACAGCGGTGGACTGAACTGTACCAGCGTGTTACGGCCGTGCAGCAGAATAATCATGAATTTGCGAATCCGACCGGCAATAGACCAGTTATCGGTGAACAGCAGCTTGACCAGAGACTCTTCTTTTTGCGGCGCCCGCCCCCAAAACAACGACACCGGTACAAATTGTACGTCACCGTGGACCTGCGCATCGAAATCATCCAGTATCGTTTGCAAGTTGGCGGATATCCTCGGGTCAGCACGCCGCACCAATACGCCACGCAAACGACGCATATAAATAATTGCGTGGACATCATCGGTAAACCCGGGCAGCGGATCGGTGGGATCAGGCAAGCCTGACTGTTTGCATATTTCTTTCAGCACCAACAAATTTGAAATGCCGTCCAGATCCAGCACATAGCACAATGGGCGCTGTGGATCGATCCCGAAATCCACAAGGCTATCCGGCACTACGCGGGGCTTGACCCACAGCATTAACAGGCGCTGCGCGACCCAGAGCATTGGTTTTTTTAGTCCCAGCCAGTTATTGAGATTCAGCACCCGGTCTGCTCCTGCGGCAACATTTGCTTCACTTGAAACTTTTTAGCTTGCGACGAATGTCGGATTTTGCCTGTTCAAGAATCGAATTGCGGTCGAGACTATCGAGAATTTCCCTGACCACACGTTTGGGACCACCCTCTCCCCATGATTTGCCCTGCATCAGGTATTTCTCAGCAACTTTTCCCACTACAAAGGTGCTGTAATACGCTACTGCTCCCTGGGTACCAGCAGTCGCGAGTACGGAAACTCCACCTGAGCCTAGCTTTAGTGCTGACGATACCAGATGCACTGCCCAGACTGTGCCCATCAGCGCTGCAGCCTGGGTGACAATGACTTTAACCAGGGACCCGGCTTCGGCCCGAGTCACCGGCAAATCATACAATCGTGACAGATGCCAGATCATCGCTCCATCGATAAAAGCTGCAGCAAAAAGATCAGCTACCGGCACCGGGTTGATGGCAACAGCGACCCCCTTGGACACACAGTAGGTGCGGATCACCCTGTCGCCCAACTCCTTTCTCAATGCCACGATTTTTGTTGCAACCGCATCGCTCAGATCGCTTGCAAACAAACCGGCATTCAGTGCCGATAATGTTTGGCCCTCGGCTTCCAGAATCTCCCACAACCGTGTTTTGAGCTCCGTGACATCGGGTGTCACCGCGCGGCGACTTTCGGTTTCCGTGCCATCCTCACTGACATGTACAACCGTTTGGGCGGCCGGATCAGCACACACTGTGACCAGGTTGCGACGCTCCACCAACCCTTCGAGACGGGTAGCAATCACCGTCATCAATGCGCTGAGATCATCACCAGAATACTGGTCGGACTTGTTGAGTACCACGAGCAGTGGTCGTTGTTGCTGCGTCAGTAATCGTAAGGCGCCTAGTTCCGTGTCGGTGATATCCCCGTCGATGACAAACAAGATCAAATCGACTCGCGATGCGACATCTTTGGCGAGTTGTTCCCGGGCTTCACCGCCAATCTCATTGATCCCCGGAGTATCGATCAAAAAGACCCCGCCAGTGTCGTATTCTTCCCAGCTTTGCATAGCGCTTTTTTTTGTTTCGCCATGGACAGGACTGGTGCTGAACATGGGCTCACCAAGAAGTGCATTTAACACTGAGGATTTGCCGACACTGACGCGCCCGAACACCGCAATATGCACGTGCCCATGCTCGAGTTTGTCAAGCAAGCCCTGCACTTGTGAGTAATCATCCGCAAGTGCCTCGCGGATCTTTACCGGTACACGCGGATCCGCCAGTAAATCACGCAGGCTTTCTCGTGCCAGCTGCAGATGAGAAGCACTTGATTCAGAGGGTTTTTGCTCATCCGTCATTGCCCGCAGCAGCTCCTGGTCGATTTCATTCCGGGTTTTTGCGGAGCGCCAAAACCAGTTTGGCAATGCGCTTTGTACGCGTTTCCAGATCATTATCAAGCGACTCCCTGAATGCACGCGTGGCGTCGCGAGCCTGAAATCCGTGGCCTTCAGCCAGCGTAAAAGCCAGGCTCCTGCCCAGCGCATCAAAAATCAGACCGTAGGCAACCGCATGAGCAAGACCGCCGGCAACCGTTCCCACGCCCGGAAACGCCTTTAATGCATTCCCGGCCACGGCAAGCACTATCGGCACTGCTTTACCGACGTGGCGCTGGGTTTGCTTGAGAAATTTCTGAACATCCAGGTCCTTAACCGGTGCGTTGTACAACGCGCACATTTCCCGCGTCAGGGTCGTTGCAAGCACACCCTGAATTACCAGATCGGTCCCGGGTGCCACTGCTGCCAGTGCACCAATGACGGCCTTCTTTGTGTATCCGTGCACCAGCAATTGCGCCTGGTTTTGTCGATACACGGCTTCGGCCTGATCAAGCTTGTCGGAGGCGAGCGCAAATACGGCGCCATCACGCAATCGGGTCAGTTTCTGCGCATCACCGTCCAGATAATCGTCGATCAGGTTTTTCAGGGCAGAAATATTGGGCGGTACTGCACGCTCGATCCGTTGTTCGTTACCGTCCGGCATCACCCTGATCACCTCCTCGGTTGTCGCTGCGCTGACCGCCACCACATGCAAAGAAGATTCAATTTTTCCATCAGCATGCAACGGCTCGAGGCGTTCCCTGATTTTAAGAGTGATGACGCGTACATCCGCGGGACTCAGTAAGTCACTTTTGTTCAGCGCGATGATCAGCGGTTTGTCCAGAACCACCAGTCGTTCAACATGCGCATAGTCGACTCGCGTCAGATCCCCGTCACACACATAGACTACCAGATGCGCCCGACGAGCTTCGTCAGTTGCCAGCACCTCACTGGCGCCGTCAGCCTCATTGAGGCCCGGCACATCGGCAAACACCCACCCGGGAAACTGCGGACTTTCGTATTCGCGCACCTGACGCGTAGAGCCACCGCGGACACTGATCTCGATATCCGCTTCGGGATTCGATGCGCGAATAAACGCGCTGATCAGCGAGCTTTTGCCACTGCTGATTTCACCGTAAAAGGCGATATAGAGACCACCGCGTGCACGTCTTTCCAGGAGCTTATGCATCTCCGCCTGGGCCTGGGCCGTGTCGACGCCGGCCTGCGCAGAGCTTGCCAGCCGGGATTCAACCCCCTGTTCAGTGGGCTGTTCCTGTCGTTTCGCCAACTGCGCATGGCGGCTTGGTACCACCAATTTCCACACCAGCCATGCCGTGCCCAGAAGAAAAAATCCCAAAGCTGAAAAATACACCACCAGCAGCGCCCGGGGCGCCTTCAACAAGCGGTCCCATACCGATAAAAAAGAATCGGTCAGATACAGCACGACGCCCAACACGATGACCGCCAGCAACAGGATCCCTAGCGTTAGTACCCATCGGATAATACGATCAAGCTGCATGCTGCAACTCAGTGAGGCTCGCGCCCGACAAAATCTTCCATGCTGGTGGTGACGCCCAGGAATTTCATCATGGCATCCTGAACGGCAACCGGAAACAGACGCATGAGGAATACGGACATCACCATGCGCGGCATGATCAGGCGATGGCGGTTGCGTTGTATTGCATCGGCAATTCGGGTGACTGCGTAGTCGGCATCAAGGATCGGTAATAACCAGGAAAATCGCGTTTTCACGCCATGAAACATGCCGGTATCAATATAGAATGGACAGACAACGGTCGTCGTCACGGGAGTTCCCATGCTCTTGAGTTCTACGCGCAGTGCGTCATCAAAACCGACAGCGGCAAACTTGCTGGCACTGTAATCCACCATTTTGGCGGTGCCTGCAAAACCCGCCGCGGATGCGATGGTGACAATATGTCCCGCACCGTTGTTGATCATTCCCGGCAAAAACTCCCGGGTGGTCCAAAATAATGCCATGGTGTTAACGGCAAACGTGCGCTCTATGTGCTCGTCCGTGAGGTCCAGCAGGAAATCACCCGAGACGATTCCGGCATTGTTGATCAAGACGTCCACGTGCAGATCTGCATCGCGCATAGCTGCTGCGGTTGCCGCAATAGCTCGGCGGTCCGAAAGATCACATTGATAACTGTGCGCCTCGTGTCCCTGGTCCCGAAGCTTTGAAGTAATGGCATCCAGGCCATCACTATCGATATCCCAAACCACGATAGCTGCACCACGAGCCGCCAACTGCTCTGCCAGCATGCAGCCGATGCCACTGGCCCCCCCGGTGATCAGCACCCGCTTACCTGCCACATCCGTCATAGAAACGCCCCCTGACGCAAAGCCTCATAGAATACGGTCTTGACGCCTGTTTTTCCCGGAAAATCTTGCAGGTTAGTGGCCCTGCGCACTGTACCAGCAGTAAGCGCTGTACCCCGCGCGATCAGCAGCCACTGCTTAAACCTATGTTTTACAATGGTTTATTGTATGGGTCCATGCCGATCTGATCTTCGAGCTCTAAATGTTGCTCGCCATTGCCAACCGCTGAATCGCGCTCGTTACGGCGACCAGGCGGCGATATGGAACCGAAGTCCGCAACGCGCGGCCGTCCGCCTCTGTCATCAAGGATCACGACACCTTCCTTGTGTAATTGTTTTAGTGCTTCGAGCAGCTTTAATTTATCCGATGCGGTGGAGCTGGGACGATCTGAATTGGCCATAATTTTATTCTCAATACGTTGTGGATTGCGGCATCTAGCTGTTGCGCTATCGCCCGGAGCCTTCAGCGGCCCTCTCGTCAAATCTTTACCAAATCTAGCGGATAGCGGAGCACAATGTTATTGAATTGTGTAAACTTTTGCCGCATAAACCCGGTTTTTCCTGCCATTGTCATACAAAGTTGCAATTCAAGGCTCCGGAAGACCAATTCCGCACTCATCGTCGCGTTGACAATACCCACCCGGATCATTGCCCGGAAACTTCCTGCCCCGGCGCCGCACCATACAAACGCAAACAGGCCCATCGCACCTGGTACACCGCACTGGATCAATTGCATTCGATCCACTGCACATACTTTTACTGTGCCCGATCCACTGGCCATGGCTCGTGGCGCCACGCTCACGCTGCGGAGACCACGACAGCCAGTCCATCGCATCCAAGTCCATGGCGACAGGCAGCTCTGTGCGTGTATGGCTTCTGGTGCCGTTATCCGCGTGCAGAGGCCACCTTGCGCATCAGTCCATATTCCAGCCATGGTAATCGGTCCTGCCCCCAATACACGCTGTGCAAATGGTTTGTGGCGTCGGTAACCGCAAAGGTTGGCACACCCCACAACCCCAATAAATCAAGCTGCTGGTGATTTTTTTGCAGGTGTTCCCTGA
>JABDLQ010000265.1 GCA_013002925.1 Gammaproteobacteria bacterium
GCGGAGAACGGGCATCGATTGCCCACACGAATTATAATGTCAGCATAAGAACGCCGCTCACAATGCAGACGCCACACCGGCAAACCCGGAAAGAAATTAATCCCCATGACTGAGTTTTATCCCGACATCAAGCTGTTTCATATTGCGACCGTCGTGGCGAGCGGGTCGCTGTTCGCTCTGCGCGGCTTTGCGCTGCAGCTCGGTGGTCAGTGGGCCATGGCAGCACCATTGCGGTATCTGAGTTACGGGATTGACACGCTATTGCTGACAGCAGCGATTTTGCTGCTGACGATTCTGCCTGCCGCGGTGTATGCGAATGGCTGGCTGGCGGTCAAACTGGTCCTGCTGCTCGTGTATATCGTGCTCGGTTCATACGCATTGAAGCGTGGCCGCACGGCCAGCATCCGCCGAATCTGTTTTGTCGCTGCCCTACTTGTCTATGCCAGCATGTTTGCGATCGCACGCACTCATCATCCACTGGGGCTGATCATGTATTTCAGGGAGTGGCTGACTTAAACGGGTTGACCGATTCACTCTGTGACGCCGCAAACCTTTTGATATTGATGAGGACGCGTGTCGATGCCGGTCCACCGGCGCTTTGACGAGAAACACCAGGCCAGACGATGCGTGATGGGCCGGCACGTCGTGTACTAAATGTTTTTGCCAGAATTTCTGGCAAGTGCAGACGGATGGACGAACTCGAACGACTCAGGCTTACTGCTTTGCTGCAATTTGCTTTGCCATTTCCAGTGCCAGGTCCTCAATCATGTCTTCCTGCCCACCCACTGTATGGCGCCGCCCCAATTCGACCAGGATGTCCCGGGATGACACACCGTATTTTTCGGCGCTGCGTTTTGCAAATAACAAAAAACTCGAGTAAACACCAGCATAGCCTAATGTCAGCGCATCACGATCAATGCGAATCATGTGATCCATCAAGGGTACTATTTGGTCTTCAGCAATATCCATTGCTTTAAAAAGATCCACGCCGGTCGCTATGCCCATACGCTCGCACACGGCCAGAAACACTTCCAGTGGTGTATTGCCGGCGCCCGCCCCAAGACCGGCCAGCGAGCCATCGATGCGTGTAGCCCCCGCCTCGACCGCTGCCAGGGAATTGGCAATACCCATCGCCAGGTTGTGGTGACCGTGAAACCCGATTTCTGTTGCGTCATCCAATTCAATCCGTGCCAGAGTGACCCTGGCCGCGACATCCTCCGGCAGCATATAGCCCGCTGAATCGGTGATGTAGACGCAATTTGCGCCATAGTCTTCCATCAGTTTTAACTGGCCGACGAGCTGCTCCGGTTCTGCCATATGCGCCATCATCAGGAACCCGACCGTGTCCAGACCGTCAATTCGGGAGGCCATCCTGATGTGCTGTTCCGCCACATCAGCCTCGGTACAATGTGTGGCAATCCGAATGGTCGAGATACCGCAGTCCACGGCCATCTGCAAATCATCCACGGTGCCGATACCAGGCAACAACAAAGCGGAAATTTTTGCTGATCTCATTTCTTTGCAGACAGCTGTGAGGTATTCCTGGTCGGAGTTTGCTGAAAACCCGTAGTTGACCGAGGCACCACCCAGACCATCCCCGTGCGTTACTTCAATCAGGGGTATGCCCGCCTCGTCCATTGCCCGGGCGATGGTGACCATTTGGTCTACGGTAATCTGGTGACGCTTCGGATGCATGCCGTCACGTAAACACATGTCGTGCACCGTGATTTTTTTCCCTGCCAGATTCATTGCGTTCTCCACCTTGTCATTCTGCCTGCGAAGTTCAGGCCGCCACCGGCACGAACGTTCCGTCCAGTATATGTTCCGCGTACACCTCTGCAGTGCGTAACGCCGCTGCGGTCATGATATCCAGATTGCCCGCGTATTTTGGAAGAAAATCGCCGAGGCCCTCAACTTCCATGTAAATCGAAACGCGATTGTCCTCAAAGACCGGGCCGTTTTTCAGCGCATAGCCCGGCACGTATTTTTGCACGTCTGCAATCATCTCATGGACAGAATCGATGATCGCTTGTTGATCGGGCTCTTCCACAGTCAGGCAGTGCACGGTATCCCGCATGATCAGCGGCGGTTCTGCCGGGTTGATGATAATGATTGCCTTGCCGCGCTGTGCGCCTCCGACCGCCTCAATGCCGCGTGCCGTAGTGCGCGTGAACTCATCGATGTTCCTGCGTGTGCCGGGTCCGGCAGACTTGCTGCTCACCGTTGCAACGATTTCACCGTAGTGCACCGGTTGCACGCGATTGACCGCGGCAATCAGCGGAATCGTCGCCTGGCCACCACAGGTGACCATGTTAACGTTCATCTTGTGTGCGGCTACTGCCGTCGCGAGATTTACTGTCGGTACACAAAACGGGCCTATGGCCGCCGGCGTAAGATCGATCATCACGGCGGCCTGTGCGATCACTTTGCGGCTGTTCTCGCCATGCGCAGAAGCGCTGGTGGCGTCAAAACAAATCTGTACACCATCCTCCCGCAGGGTGGGTAACATCCCGTCGACACCAGCGGCAGTTGTTTTGAGGCCCAGTTCCCGTGCACGCGAAAGACCCGGTGATTCCGGCACGACGCCGACCATCCAGACCGGTTCGATCACATCGCTGCGCAGTGCCTTCATCAATAGATCAGTACCGATATTGCCGGGACCAATAATGGCAGCTTTGATTTTTTCACTCATATCGGTGCTCTCATCCGGACTATCGGTCAACACGCAGTGTGCAGGCAGCACACCAGGCAGTTGTAGCGAGTAACACTATTGTCGACAGGACAACGGCCCCCATCACACCGCGTATCGTTGCGCGACATCAACTTTAAACAAACCGGCATGATGCCGCACCCACACCGGCTAATTCCAGGTGCAGCTCATCGCCCGGTGCCACCGGAATAAACGGCGTCAACGAGCCGGACAGGATGACCTCACCTGCTTTCAGGGCAATACCGTAGTCACCCAGCGTGTTTGCCAGCCACGCAACCGCGGTCAGCGGATTACCCTGAACTGCAGACCCAAAACCCTCCGCTTCGACTTCACCGTTTTTAAAAACCGTCAACTTCAGTCCTGGCAGATCCAGACCACGCGGATCTACCGCGGCATCGCCAAGAATGAACAGTCCGCAGGAGGCATTGTCCGCGATCGTATCCTGAATCTGAATGTTCCAGTCCGCGATGCGTGAATCGACAATCTCGAAGCACGGTACGATCGTCGCCGTCGCTGCTAACACGTCTGATTCGGTTACGCCCGGTCCCGTAAGATTCTCTTTGAGATGAAACGCAATTTCTCCTTCCGCCTTCGGCTGGATGAGATTGCGCTGCATTTCTATTTTCGCGCCATTTGCGCGCTGCATGGCATCGGTGAGAAATCCGAAATCAGGTTGATAGACACCCAGCATATCCTGCACCGCCTTGCTTGTTACGCCAATTTTTTTACCCACAATACGTTCATTATCGCGACTCATGCGTTTGTGTAACAGGTGTTGACTGATGGCATAGGCATCATTGATGGTAATGTCCGGATACTGTTCCGTCAGCGGTGCAAGCGT
>JABDLQ010000345.1 GCA_013002925.1 Gammaproteobacteria bacterium
GGCTTACCGAGTGCGAAACAATTGCACCCCGTGGGCAACGAACATTGTACTAGCTGTGCAGATGAGACCATTTGACTTAAGTCAGCCCACTTAGTGCATGAACACTTTGAAACATATGAAATGCTGGATGTCACGTAACATTTGCTCAGCCGCTTATGTTTAAAACACATAATGACCATCAACGAAAATTTACAATTCAGGCAAAGTGCGTGCGCAAGTTTTAACGAAATCACGCCTGCCCGTGACTTGGAACAGACGGCAGAATTATCAATCGAGTGTTACGAATAACGACCGCCGCGACTGGTCATCAATCGTGCGTGTGCGGTGACCTTTGCCGGTGGTGTCTTCGACCAACAGGATATCGCCACCGCCAAAGCGACGTTTTTCACCATCGCTTGTTTCGATTTCAATGTTGCCATCCAGTAACACGATGTACTGGCGTTGCGGTGCGCAGTGCCAGTCAAAATTATAATCACCATCATTCTCCCGAAAGATTATGCCGGTCGCCGCCTGCAGCTCCGACAACCGGCCAATCGTGCCACCATCACGAAGCGCAATGGTTTGCTCACCAAAATGCGACTCGCCACCCGCATCGGCGAATATGCGTGTCACCTTCAAAACGATGCGCTTTTGGTAGCCTGCCAGCGATCAAGGATCCCACGTGCATCGTTTTTATCGGGATTCATTGCGTCGGCGTGATTAGGCAGACGGGCGGTCAGCTCGATGACATAACCATTGGGATCGCGAAAATAAATCGAATGAATGAAATGATGATCGGAAACCCCGCGTGTCTGAATATCGGCAGCACGTCCTTTCTCGAGCATCGGCTCTAGCACGGATCGGTCAACCTCCAGCGCGATGTGCAAATCAAAATCGCGCTGTTCTTTGAAATCGAACGGGGTGTCCGGATCTTCAAAAAATGCCAGGTACGAACCATCATCCAGTTCATAAAAGGTGTGCAGCACGGCAGTTTTGCGACCGGTTTTTGTTTTTCCAATTTCCAGGGAACTGGCCAGACGCATTCCCAGAAAGTCCTCGTAAAAGCGGCGTGTTTCTTCAGAATCGCGACAGCGGTAGGCGTTATGGTGCAGTTTGCGAAGCATGTCCGAGATCTCCGTGATTGGTTGCTCGCTGCAATTACACCACTTTACCTGCTTAGACTGTAAAGAAAAAGACGGAGACCTGTAATAATCATCCAGCCCGAAGATCACAAACCTCAAAAACTGTGCGCGTGAACGACAAAACGACAAAGGGGTGTCTGTTATCCGGGTTGCCGTATGGTTAGCAAAATTGTCATTGCAGGCAATGCTTGCGGCGACCCGGAACCGTGACGCAACCATCCGGGCAAAAGACATGCAGGAATATCGGGGCGCTCAGGACCGTATCAAGGCGGTAAATCCACGGTCTGCCCGGTTTCTCGTTAACGCGTCACAACGTTTAACGCGACTGACCATGGGACGTATCTGGAGTGTCATTTATGCTCAAACGATACGAGAGTGGGCTGTCCAGGCAGTCGTATAACACCCCTACGATATTCGCAGAAAATACACGCATCAATAACTTTGCGTTGAATCACGCAAAACTGCTTTAAACGGATATTTCACCCCGCTTTCATCAACGGTTTGCGAATATCCACTAAACAGGCGGCAAAACTGTCGCCCATTTCACAATGATTTGGAGTTAGCATCATGCGAACAGTAGTGATAATTGCGGCGGCGTTGATCGGCACAAGTACGGTGGCTGGTGAAAAAGTGTTGCTGGACCAGGAATTCAGAACCCTGGCTGGCAAGGAGGTGGTGAATCTGGCAGAGAAATACCGAGGTAACGTGGTGCTGGTTGTGAATACTGCGTCAAAGTGTGGCAATACGAAACAGTATGCGGGGCTCGAGAAACTCTATAAAGAGTACAGAGCTGACGGTCTTGTCGTTCTCGGTTTTCCTTCCAATGATTTTATGGGCCAGGAGCCTGGTACCGAAGAGGAAATCCAGAAATTTTGCCGGCTCACCTATGGAGTACAGTTTCCAATGTTTGAAAAAACGTCGGTCAAAGAAGACAACGCTCATCCGTTTTTCCACCAGCTTGCGGCCAGCGCAGGGACCTATCCGCAGTGGAACTTTCACAAGTACCTGATTGGCCGGGATGGTGAACTGATAACCGGGTTTAGTCCGCGTACCAGGCCCTATGACGATAAGATCATTGCAGCCATTCGGCTGGCACTGAAAAGCTGAAGGGCGGAGCGTCTCGCGATATAGGGTCGCGGTAAGGATAGCGGTGATACAGCGTTTTTGATGGATCGGTAGCAGTGCTGCGTTGTAACTCAATCAACCTTACACCGTCGCTGCATACGCAAGTTCATCGTGTTGCACGTGTGGCCTCGACATGGCTGGCGAAACCCAGACCGGCCTCTGCATAAATATTAAACACCTCGTGTGCGCCTGCGTCGCGCAACCGGTCTTCCTCATCCGGGTATCGTGCGGTTGCTGCAACACGGCCTTTGAAATCGATTTCTTGAAGTCGTTCCAGCGTTTCGATGTTGGCGGGCAGCGTCGGTAATGCCAGCAGCACCAGGTCGAAGTGTTGATCGTCGTCAACGGACTCCCAAAAATCCGCATCATTGGGGGTTCCACGCATCACATTGCGACCGGCTTGCACATGTTGCCGGACTCTCTCGGCGTCAAAATCGACGCCCACCACGGTGTCGCCGTACAGCTCGCGCATCTTGTCGTAGGTGCCGGTGCCGACCCGGCCCATGCCGAACACGGCGATAGAGGCATTGCGAATATCCAGTACCTGGTCGTCCGGCAAACGCTCCTTGCGCTGAAAACTCAAAAAGAACCTGCGATGCTGGCTGTAGATCCGGTCATCCCGACGACTGAGCGGCGCCGCTACTGCGAAAGATACAGAAAGCGCGATGGTGATAACCGTGAGCCACTGTGCCTCCATCCAGCCGCTGGATACGCCCATGGCCACAACGATAAGCCCGAATTCACTGTAATTGCTCAGGCTCAGGGTCGCCAGCAGGGCTGTGCGTGAGCGTAATAGAAAACGCGTCATCAGGGTATAAAAGAGCGCTGACTTGACGAATACAAAGGGTACCAACAGCACGCCGATCAGGAACGTCTCTGGCGTGAGTTGTCCCGCCATGCCGATCGACAAAAAGAAACCCACGAGAAAAAGATTCTTAAAGCCCAGGATCGTCTTGGACATTTCATTTGCCTTAGCGTGATTAGAAATGATCAGACCCATGACGAGGGCGCCGAGATCATCCTTCACACCCACCAGTTCGAACAGCTCTGCTCCGCCCAGTGCGAGCACCAGCCCATACAGGATCAGTAGTTCTCCATGGCCCGTGCGCTGCAATACCAAAAGGAACAGTGGACGCATGGGGATCAGCAGCAATAACAGCACCGCCCAGGGCGACGGCAGGCTGCCGGTGGAGGCCGCCAGAAATGCAACGGCGACGATGTCCTGCATCACCAGGATGCCGATGGTGATGCGACCATGCAAAGACCGCATTTCAGCCTTTTCCTCGAGTGCTTTTACGGCAAACACGGTGCTGGAAAAACTCAGCGCAAACGCCAACATCAGCGTCATCTTATAGTCCAGATCAGCAAATAGTGGGATACCGATCAGGGCCAACGTGACAATGCCTGCGCCAAAAAGCGCAATTACACCGCACATATGCAGGCTGGTAACGGCCCAAACCTGGGGACGCAGCAGTATTTTGGGGTTTAACTTGAGGCCAACCGTGAACAACAATAATGTAATGCCAAGGTCGGCCAGCTTCTGCAGGACCTCACCACTCGTGATACCGAAATAATTCAGTACGAAACCAGTGGCAAGAAAGCCAACCAGGGGCGGTTGGCCCATCAGACGTGCGCCAAAGCCAAATGCAAAAGCCAGCGTAATCCAGATGACATCACCAAGGGCGATGGCTACCCACTCAAAATCCATACGTCACCTTTCGGGGGTCAATGCAAACCCGCGATTGTCCCAAAAAATGAGTCAGTGTATGTGAACAATCACTTCAGGAGAAGACTTAAAAGCGTCGCTGAATAACAAACCTTGGACAGCAGCAAACATTGGACCAAACATTGGGCAATCAAGCTTTGGGCAAACTATGGGCAAACTTTGGACAGTCACTTATCAATTAATGGGCAAATTATTCGGCAGACGTTCGAGAAGACTGAATTCATCTCAAGCATTAGACAGGCGCACAAGGGCGAATTCATTGGACAGGTACAAGAAGAATTTATTGGACAGGCACAAATGGACAATAAATCGAGGAATTCATTGGACAGGCACAAGGGAATTCATCGCGAATTCATTAGACAGGCACAAGTGGACAATAAATCGATAACAAAAAAATTGGGCAGACACAATTCCGC
>JABDLQ010000395.1 GCA_013002925.1 Gammaproteobacteria bacterium
GTTCCAGGGAGTGGGGTCATCTGGCGGATCATAGGGTTCTTTTGACGGATAACGCAGATCCCAGGCGACACGCTGAAAACCGGCTTTTACCGGTCCCTCGACGTGACGCACGACGTTGCCGTCGGCATCCTTGACAATCAGTACCACCGCTGGCGCCGCTTCCAGTTCTTCTTCCGTCAGCTTGTCCCATGTCGGGAACATGGCGTCCTCGCCCGCTGTACGTTTTTCCTTGTCAGCCGCATGACGGGTGTCACGCGCCGTCTTGATTTCTGCAGGCAGATAGTAGGTGAAGACTGCGCCAAACGGTGGGTTCGGTGCGTTAAAAAAAGCAGCCCCGCGACTGGATTTACAGTTCTCCTGGTCACAACCCAGTGCACGTCTGGGTACATACCACGGCGTTTCCCGTACCGGGAACAGCTGGCGTTCGCTGGCCAGCGAGTCGGGGTCAATGTGTCGAAGTACGCTGTAGTCGTCGAACACGTAAAAGCCGCGCCCAAACGTTGCGCCAACCAGATCGTTTTCACGCGACTGGATCACCAGGTCGCGAAACGCTATGGTGGGCGCGTTGCCGGTCAGCTTGACCCAGCGTTTGCCGCCATCGAGTGTAAAAAACACCCCGAATTCAGTGCCTGCAAACAAGAGTTCGGGATTGACGTGATCCTGTACCACGCGCCATACCAGGTGTCGCTCCGGCAGGTTGCCGGTGATGCTGCGCCAACTCCTGCCACGGTCTGTGCTCTTGAGCAGGTAGGGCTTGAAGTCGCCGTTTTTGTGATTGTCCACCGCAACGTATACGGTGTCTGCGTCGTGCAGATCAGCCTTGATGTCATTCACAAAGAAATAGTCCGGTACCCCGGGCAGACTATCAATCTCCTGCCACTCGGCGGTTTCACCATTGCGAATCTGAATCAAACCATCGTCAGTGCCGGCATACAGCAGACCTTTTTCAAGCGGTGACTCCGACAATGACGTGACGGTGCCAAACATGGACATCGCATACAGATCCCAGGGGGCGGTTTCATTCCACTGCCGACCCATGAGCGGCGTGCGCAGTCGATCGATCTGCCGCGACAAATCACCGCTGATCGCCGTCCAGGAATCCCCGCGATCGGCCGAACGCCATACCCGCGTGCTGGCAAAGTACAAAGTCGCAGAATCGTGCGGGCTGATCAGAACGGGTGAGTCCCAGTTAAACCGGTCGGCCGGTTCGCCCAGCTCGGGTTGCGGCTGGATGTACACAATCTGCCCGGTTTTGCGGTCAAAGCGCGACAGATTGCCTTGTTGCCACTGGGCATACACGATGTCCGGATTGTCGGGGTCGGCGGCCGATTGATGACCGTCGCCGCCGAGCGTAATGAACCAGTCGGAATTGCGGATGCCGGCATAATCATCCGTACGGGAGGGACCGCCCTGGCTATTGTTGTCCTGGGTCCCGCCATACACATTGTAAAACGGCTTGTCATTGTCGACGGCAACTTTATAAAACTGGGTAACGGGTAAATTCGTCACGTGCCGCCAGTGATCACCGTTGTCAAACGTTTCATACAGTCCACCGTCATTACCCACCAAAAGATAATCCGGATCGTCCGGATCAAACGCCAGTGCGTGATGATCCACGTGCTTGTTGTTGTATTTCGTGCGTATAAAGTTTTTACCGCCGTCACTGGAGATGTGTAAAAACACATCCATGTGGTAGAGACGATCGAAAGCATGTGGACTGGCAAACAGTTCCTGGTAGTAGTGAGGTCCGGTGCCACTGGCAACAAAATCACTTTGTTTCTCCCAGCCTTCGCCACCACTTACCGATTTCCAGACGCCACCTTTGCGGTTGCCCAGTTCAATCGCGGCGTAAATGACTTCAGGCTGCTGGGGGGAGATTGCCAGACCTATTTTGCCCATGTCTTCTTCAGGCAGCCCGGTCTTGAGTTCTTTCCAGGTTTCACCCGCATCCATGGATTTATGGATGCCCGTGTCAGGACCGCCATCGATTAACACGGCCACAGTGCGCAGCCTTTGCCACGTCGTGGCATACATGATGTCGGGGTTGGACGGGTCAAGATGAACCTCACCGGCACCGGTGTACTGATTGCCCTGCAATACCCGCCTCCAGGTTTTACCCCCATCCGTGGTCTTGTACAGACCACGCTCACCCCCGGCCGACCACAAAGGTCCCTGGGCAGCCACGAACACCGTATTGGAGTCACGTGGATCGATGCGAATCATGCCGATATGTTCGGATTTTTTGAGCCCCATATTTTCCCAGGTGGCGCCCCCGTCCCGACTGACGTAGACCCCGTCACCATAGCCAACGTGTCGACCGCCGATGTTTTCGCCGGTGCCGACCCAGATGGTCTGGTGGTGGTTAGGGTCGATCGCCAGCGCGCCGATACTATAGGAGCCCTGGCCATCAAAAATGGATTTCCATGTGATACCCGCATTGGTGGTTTTCCAGACCCCACCGCTGCCCACGGCAACATACCAGGTGCTTCTGTTTGTCGGGTCTACCGCGATATCCGCAATGCGCCCGGACATAAACGCCGGTCCGATACCGCGTAATTCCAGGCCGGCAAAGGTTTCATCATTGAGTCCTGGCGCGGGTTTTTCATCGCTTTGTGCCGTGCTGTGCGGCAGCAATGCCATAACACAGGCGCAGATCGCAAGTTGTATTAATCGATTCATTGGAGTCCCCGGATGGATAGCAAACTCGCTCCTGTGGTGAGCGAAACTTTGTGCAGATCGTACCAGAAATTGCACCAGAAAATATCCGGGGCATGCCGGCCCGGAATCTATCGGGCCGGATTGCACCCGCACCGTTGCACGTGGCAGGCGCAAGGTTCCGCGGTTTACACCAGAGAATGTGTCAGACACTCACTGTGCCAGCACCCGCAGCGCACCCCTTCACACGCGATCGGGCTGGCCTATTACAGCAGAATTTCACCTGCCGGTTCACGCAAATTGTAGCGGGAACTCATCGTATGGCCGTAGGCGCCGGTATTGGCGATCAGCAGGATATCGCCTTCGCGGCAGCGTGGTAGCAACCGGTCCAGACCAAGGCGGTCGCCGGTTTCGCAATTGGGTCCGACCACGGTGTAACGTTCTGCCGGCGCTTCATCCAGTCGCGACAAATTGACGATTTCGTGATAAGCGCCGTACAGGGCCGGGCGGATCAGTGAGTTCATGCCGGTTGCCACACCCACGTATTGCACTGCGCCTTTGCCTTTGGTTTGGGTAACGCGCGCTAACAATACACCGGCTTCAGCAACCACAAATCGTCCGGGTTCCATCCACAAGCGGTACTGTTGATAGCTGGCTTTGAGTTTGTGTAACGAGGTATCGAGCGCAGCAAGATCCAGCGGCGGATCACCGGGCTTCTCCGGAACTCCCAGGCCGCCGCCCAGATCCAGAACTTCCACGGTATCAAAGCGCGCAGCGGCTGCCGATAACACGTGGCCGACATCGGTCCAGTTGTGCGGATCCATGATGCCACTGCCGCTGTGTGCGTGGATACCGGCAACGGTGACCCGGTATCTATCGACCAGCTGCTGCAATTCATCAAGCTCCTGTGCCGGAATTCCGAATTTCGAATGTGAACCGGCAGTGCGCACCAGTTCGTGGTGGCCCCGGCCATGTCCCGGGTCAAGGCGGATGAATACCTGGCGATCGGTAAAATCTTTGCCCCAGTGGCGTAGCGGATACAGGTTGTCGAGTGTCACCCGGACACCGGCTGCCAGGCCAAAATGGTAGTCCTCCCTGGTCGCAAAATTGGGGGTGTATAAAATGCGCTGTCGGTCTATTTGCGGAAATAATCGGAACAGGCGTTGCAACTCGCCCGGAGACACGCACTCAAAATCAAGTCCGGCCGTGCGTACTACCTTCAGCACGCCTTCATGCGGGTTGGCTTTCATGGCGTACAAAGTGGTGTCCAATGCACTGAGTGTCTGCAATGACTGCGCCCGCGAGCCGATGGTGTCACTGTCATACACATAAGCACACTCGCGCTCCTGCATCAGCGCGAGCAGTTTGTTCTGTTTTTTCTCCCACCACGCCGGGGTGCGATCTGCCTGTACGGCAGGCTGATGAAGTTGTGACCAGGACGGCCCGAACGTGCTGTGCGTGGTGTCGCCGCTAATGATGGAGTTATGAAGTTTTTGGGTCAGGCGCTCGCCCTGGTTTTCGTCAACAACAAAAGTCAGATTGAGATCACTGGCTGACTGTGACACCAGGTGAATTTTGTGTTCCGCAAAAACCTCCAGTGCGGGCCCCATGGTGTGCAACATGGTGCGGATATTGCGACCGACCAGGCTGACCGATGCGCACTGTTCAATTACTGCGACGGTGCAAATAGTACCGAGTTCAGTGAGCAGACGATGCCACTCGTCCGCAGCGATATTTCCGCTGACCGGGTCAATAGAGAGGGTAACGTTGCTTTCCGACGTTGAAATCAGGTCGACCGAAACGCCAAACCGTTTGATGATGGCAAATGCGTCCGCCAGAAACCCGACTTCCTGCCACATGGCGACGCTTTCCAGCGATAGCAATTTGAGCCCCTTGCGAAGCGCAATGGCTTTGACCCGGGCATCGGCTTCGGGGGTGACCTTTGAAATACTTGTACCCGCCATGTGCGGGTGCATGACACTGCGCACAAACACCGGGATGCCGGCCCGGGCTGCCGGTGCCAGGCACCGTGGGTGCAAAACCGTACCGCCCATCGCTGCGATTTCCTGGGCTTCGTCAAAATGCAGGGCTTGCAGGGCACGCGCCGCAGGCACGGCGCGCGGATCGGCACTGAACATACCGGGTACATCCGTCCAGATTTCGACCCGCTGTGCGAGGAGTTTACACCCGAAAAATGTGGCGGATGAATCCGAGCCGCCGCGCCCCAGCGTTACGGTATTGCCGTCTTTGTTTCGGGCAATAAATCCTTGTGTTAGCACACAGGTTTTGTCGTCCAGAAAATCCTGTAAGCGTCGGTCAACCGCGTAATCACACACAGCTGACAAATACTGCTGACGCCCGGTAGTGTGCGGCTGAGGCTGGCTGACCAACCATTCACGTGCGTCAATCCATGTAACATCGATGCCGTTTTTGCACAGCCAGGCGGCGCTGAGCCGGCTGCTCATCAATTCTCCCAGACCCAGGATCGTGGCGACCCGGTCGATCGCCAGGGTGTCACCGCTGCGGCTGTCGTGCTCCGTTGCGGCCAGAAAATCAAATTCAGCGTGCAGTATTTCGTTTGCATCCAGGGCCAGTTCAGTCGCCTGTGCCCGGTGGATGTCCCTGATGTTTTGTGCGGCTTCAGTAACCTGGGTACCCGTGCTGATTTTTTCCAGTAAATCAGACACCCCGGCAAAGGCAGAATGGACGATCAAAGGTTGCAGACCGCTGGCCAGTCGCGCCCGCAACAGCTGCGCGATAATCTGCCAGTTTGCTGCGCCAGTGACGCTGGTGCCGCCGAATTTCATGACGATCTGGCGCGATGCACACACATCGGCTGGCGCACCAAGAGTGTTGACAGCCGGAAATTCAGATTCGGTAAAAGGCTGCATCTGTCTGCTTTTCATATAAAAAAACCGGATTTTTTTGCGCTGCGGTAAAACTGACTAGTGTTGAGTATTAGCGTAAGGTCGTCAATAGTTTCTTATGAGCACATATTGCGCGCGGTGAATGCGCGGTATTTTTGCGTGGGAACAAAAAAAGCTAAACTCCACACTGCTTTCCAGCGCAATTTTCCAGGTAATACCATCGTTATCCATTTCGGTATCGGGGCAGAAGTCACAATAGCTTTTATGCAGGTTACTGCCAATACTAACTACACGGAGAACAGGCCATGAAAACACAAGCAGCCGTTGCATTTGCCGCCGGTCAGCCTCTGGAGATTGTGGATGTGGATTTGCAGGGGCCACAGGAAGGCGAAGTCCTGGTTGAACTCAAAGCTACCGGAGTGTGTCACACCGATGCCTTTACTTTATCCGGTGATGATCCCGAAGGTGCGTTCCCGGCAATCCTTGGACACGAGGGGGCTGGTGTCGTGCTGGAAACCGGCAAGGGTGTCACGACGCTAAACCCCGGTGATCATGTGATTCCCCTGTACACGCCGGAATGTCGGGAGTGCGATTTTTGCCTGCATCCAAAAACCAATCTGTGTCAGGCCATTCGCGAGACCCAGGGGCAGGGGCTGATGCCCGATGGCACCAGCCGGTTTTCGCTCGATGGCAAACCGCTGCTGCATTACATGGGCTGTTCCACCTTTGCCAACCACACGGTACTGCCTGAAATCGCGCTGGCGAAAATTCGCGCCGACGCCCCCTTTGACAAGGTTTGTTATATTGGTTGTGGCGTCACTACCGGTGTTGGTGCCGTGGCGTTCGACGCAAGGGTTGAACCCGGTGCCAACGTCGTGGTGTTTGGTCTGGGCGGTATTGGACTGAACGTTGTTCAGGGTGCCCGGCTCGTCGGTGCTAACAGGATTGTGGGGATCGATCTGAATGGTGACCGCGAAGCGCTCGGGCGCAATTTCGGCATGACAGATTTTATCAACCCCGATGACGTTGACAATGTGGTGGATGCGATCATCGACCTTACTGATGGCGGCGCAGATTACAGCTTTGAATGCATCGGCAATGTGAACACCATGCGGCAGGCACTGGAGTGTTGTAACAAGGGTTGGGGAGAGTCGATTATCATCGGCGTCGCCGGGGCCGGGCAGGAAATATCGACCCGGCCGTTTCAGCTGGTGACCGGTCGGGTTTGGCGTGGCACGGCATTTGGCGGTGCACGCGGTCGTACCGATGTACCCAGGATCGTCGATTGGTATATGGATGGCAAAATCAACATCGATGATTTGATTACTCACACCATGCCGCTGCAGGACATCAACAAAGCCTTTGACCTGATGCATGAGGGCAAGAGTATCCGATCCGTGGTGCTGTACTGATGGGCCTGCCGGACAACCTGGAACAGGTGTTAAACAGCCGATGTTTTAATGGTGAGCAGCAGCGTTACCTGCACACCTCTACCGTGCTGGACTGTGATATGCATTTTTCCATCTACCTGCCGCCGGCCATCGCTATCGGTCCGGTGCCGGTGATTTACTGGCTCTCCGGCCTGACGTGTACCGACGAAAATTTTGTGCAAAAAGCGGGCGCGCAACGCTATGCCGCTCACCATGGCGTGGCGCTCGTTGCGCCTGACACCAGTCCCCGTGGCAAACACGTGCCCGATGATCCTGATGAGGGCTGGGATTTTGGCAAAGGCGCAGGCTTTTATGTGAATGCTACCCAGCCACCCTGGGATCATCACTACAATATGTATGACTATATTACGCAGGAGTTACCGCAGCTGATAAACGAAAGTTTTGCGGTAGATCCGGGGCGCGCTGCCATTATGGGTCATTCGATGGGAGGGCACGGGGCATTGACCATGGCGCTCAGGAATACGGGTCAGTATGCCAGCGTCTCTGCATTTGCACCGATCTGTGCACCAAGCCGTTGCCCCTGGGGACAAAAAGCGCTGGGCCGTTATCTCGGAGATAACCAGCGCGACTGGGAAACCTACGATGCCACGGCGTTAGTGTATCGCGCGGAAGACCCACCGCCCATGCTGATCGATCAGGGAAACGCCGATGAATTTCTGGACGAGCAGCTCAACCCACAGTTATTCGCATCGGCCTGTGAGGACAGTGATTTTCCTCTGCTGCTCAATATGCGGGAAGGTTATGAT
>JABDLQ010000405.1 GCA_013002925.1 Gammaproteobacteria bacterium
TGTGATTAACTTCGAGGTCACAGGATCACCATATTCATCTGCGCTAACGCATGGCTACTCTATCGCGGTAGTGGTATGGCTTAATCCGTACGTTGCAATTTTAAATACAGGCGGCTTCTGGCGCAAGAAGATTATTCCCAGCTACTCCAAAAACTGAGCGATAGCCGGTTCAGTTCGCCCACAGAACAAAAAGAAAATTGTAAAATCCGTAATGTTTTGGCTCATTTTGCGCACTCTACATAATCCAGCAGCGAGTTTTCGCAACTGGTGTATGCAGAATCTGCACACTCACCCGCGTAAGCGTCAGCCACAAAAAACCAGGACCGCTGAGACAGCCGGCCCTGATTCCATTAGCCCAGAGTCTGTTGGATAACAAGTGCTAGTCAACGCATAATGCCTGCGGCGCCCAGTCGCACAGCGCATCGAATAGCGTGGCAGGATCATCGATACCGCATGCGGGGTCATTGAGCACATCAATGGAATCGCCGATACAGGAAACTTCTTCGCGCTCACCGGTTGGCTCTCCGTCTTCATCAAGTTTGGTCGCGAGCACGAAACCTGTACCGGGCAGATAATACTTGTGTTCCGCCTCCCCCGGATCCCGCGGATTGACTTCAAACGTCTGCAAACAGGCATCACCACAGGGGAATGCTGCCGCATCACCTCCTTCATCATCGGGTGGCGTCGTCGCAAGATTCTCATACCGCACATAATCTTCCGCCTCGTCTGTTGCCATCTCCTGGCGATCACCTTCTCCAACACCTGGGAACGCCCGCATCAGGAATCCGGCACGCGCGCGGTCGGTGCCATTGGCAAACGAACCATCCGTGTTGTCTACCAGACCCTCCTCAATTTCATAGGTATTTTCGCCACAGTAAATCACATCACCGTTTACGTGCTGACCATACCAGTCCTGGGTCACCTCGATGGCTTCGTATTCGATCGTATCGAGTTCATCGCTGCTTTCTTCGAAGACAAGATCCCTGACCACCCGGCAGGGAATTCCACCGACATCACGAACCTCGTCTGTAGCGGTAACTACTGTCACCTCTCCTTCCCCAATAATTACCTGGGTATAGCCTGCTGTTAGCGGCCAGTACGGGTTCGGATCCACGCTATTGCCAATGTCGTCGGGGTGCACAAAATCAGCGGTGTTGAATTCAACATCAAATCGCTGCTCGCCCAGCAAATGGCATAAGTCGAGCCGCGCGTTATACACAGCCTGGCACTCCCCGGCTTTCTCAACCCGCTCATCAAGCGCGTCATCGATACACTCGTCTTCGTCGTCCTCACTGGTGACGTAGATACAATCAGCAAGGTGCACCAGGTAATCATCCTGGCGATCTGCATAACACGCTTTGATGAGCAACTTGGCATGGTGACTACATGCCCGATGGCTACCGCGCAGATTCTGCCGGTCAAAACCTGGCACCGTCAGTTCGTCGGTGGTACCGGCGGCACCTGTGGAAATCATCATCAAGACCGCCGTCGTTAACATCAAGCCTTTTACTATAAACATCCTGGCTCTCCTTGTGTGTCCTGCCCGTACGGGCATGCCTGTTCAGATAACAGTCATTGGACGACAGCGATTACAGAATCCGGTTGAAATCAACAAACCGCAGACGCGGTGTACTCAACGAGGCAATCAATCACCGCTTCTGCGCATCGCGGACCCTGAAACAAAGTGCGAAAAATACTGACCATAGCTGCCGCTACGCATCTGGCTGGGACACCGTGTGTTGCGAAAACCTGACCATTGCTGCGATCTGCAGAAATTGAGAGAAATCAGGGGGCGAGACTGAGCGGGCGGACGGGATTGTCAGGAATGTGCCAGAGCGTCAAAATCAATTGCGCCACATTTGAGATCGCCTGGAGTTTGAGACATCAAAGATGACGACAAAAACCGTCAAAGAAAACGCGAAAAATTGGCCCTGGTATTGAAACCGATGGCTGCGATCTAAAATCTGCCTGCACGAGGGTGCACAAAAGCCGGCTGAGTTTGAACGGTGGTCTGTTTTGGAATACCAGCTCGTATCAAGCGACAGAAATTCTTAACCCCCGGATGCATCCTGCACATCAAGCCTGATCTCGCCGACCTTGTGTATGCCCCCTGTTATTATGTCTCCTGGTGCCACCGGACCGACGCCAGCAGGCGTGCCGCTGAAAATCAGATCGCCAGGAGCCAGATGATAATAACGCGACAGATAAGCAATGATTTCCGGCACCGACCAGATCAGGTCCGCCAGGTCAGCATTCTGTCGGGTATCCCCGTTGACTGCCAGCCAGATGCGGCCGGTGGTCGGGTGGCCGATTGCAGTCACCGGCTGTATCGGTGCAACGATTGCACCATGTTCAATGTCCTTGGCCGTGCTCCAGGGATGCCCCTTTTCGCGCGCCGATTTTTGCAAATCTCTGCGCGTCATATCCAGACCGCAGGCGAAACCAAAGACAAGCTGTTCTGCAGAATCAACCGGTACGTCGAACCCTGGCTTGCCGATGGCGACGACCAGTTCGATTTCGTGGTGAAAATCCCGGGTTGCTGGTGGATACGGAATCTTCGCTCCCGACGCCGCAATTG
>JABDLQ010000426.1 GCA_013002925.1 Gammaproteobacteria bacterium
GTTCGACCGCGATCCCGTCATCACGCATGCGTACATTCATCGTCACATCGCCGTTTAGTCCATAGAACGCTCGTATCAGCCGGCGACTTTGTGCAGCGCTCAGGTTGGCTTTCATATCATCGTTCATGGCAGCTGCAACTTCCGGGCTTTCCAGAACGGCATTCAGCAATTTCATGTATTGCTGTCCGTCGATGGAATACGACAACAACGGTGGTCGCTTTTCACTGGGTTTCGCCAACGATGATTTCAGGGCAGCTTCTGCATCTTTCCCAATCGCAAAAGCAAAGGCCTCATCACTCATGGCCGCCAGAATATCAACGGGCAACGGTAGTGGCAGAAAATTGCTGACTGACACCGGTGGGCCGTTGGGCTCAATTTCCAGTGCCGCCATTTGCGGCATCATCATGGATGCCATGCTCACCAGCGCTTCAGTGCTCTTTGCGGCGACCACGGCATGGACACCCAGATGCTGTTGGAAAAACTCGATCATCAGTCCTGGGTTCATGTTGTTGTTCGCGCCATCATTGATCAGTTTGACCACTGCATCTTTATCGACATCGTCAATGACCAGGTTAAAGCCCTGTAACATTTGCACCATACCCGCAGCCGGGTTGCTGATTGTCGCCAGAGCTTCATCGAGTTCAGCCGGGTCTACTTGCAAAAACTCACATTCAAACGGATCCTTCTGCAGCGACCTGATACGCTCCAACGCAAACTTTTGCATCTCCCCGATATTGAAACTCGCGCCCATCGAGAACAACCCGGCGCGTTCACCCAGACCTGGAACCGGCGCAGTAAAACGGGACAGCTGCGCGGCCACATCGGATTGCACATCAACTAGCATCTCGGTACTGATCCCATCTGAATCAAAGCGGGTCACGCCTACCAACAATCGCGGCACCACGGAAACCAGCGTTTGCAACTCCTGCTTGCAAACAGCGCTGATGGTCTCAGCCATGTTTTGCACACCAAATTGTTCTGCGATCGCCTGATCAACTCCTTGCGGTGGGTTGACGACCCGATTCATTATCTGCCCTGAATCAACAAACCCCAGTCCCTGGGGAAGATAGGACTTACTCTTCATGATGTCCTGCACCAGTGTTGATTCTCCCAGAGACTTAACGGGCTTTTGTACACCCAGGAGCTGCTCAACAACCGCTGTGGAAGAACCGACAGGCATCATTGCGGCGACAAAATCATCGTCATTGACTCCAAACACAATCCGCATTTCGTCCTGGTCCAGATGCCACACTGTCATTCCGTCTACTGGCAACTGCGGTAATGCCTGTTCAGCCCGCTTCTCGATGCGTTCGACAAAGGCCTTGAATTTGTCCGTGTCATTCATGCGCAAGCGAAGCACCGGTAACACTCCATGACCAAATATTACGCCGGTGGACTTGCTGTCTAATCCCAGTTTTCGAAAGCTTTCGAGCGATACACCCTCTTTAAACTCATGACGCAACGCGTGCAAAAATGGGTGACGGGTTGCCGATTCATCATCAATTTCGTCGTTTGCAATCGCAATCATCAGATCGGAATAGGCGCCCAGCATCTCTTCATAAGGCTCTTCCAGCTTCTCGAGCACATCCTCATCCAGCGGCGCCAGCGCCATATAGGCATAGGTCGTATCTTCCGGGATATACGATAAATGGTAAAAACCTGGCAGCTTCGTGAGCTTGACCGAATCGTCTTTGCCTGAACAACCGGCCACAAACAAACTCGTCGCCATAAGCAGGATGATCGTCAGGCGTGAAGTAGTAATCATGTTCACCTCAATATGATGGTAAAAAAGCGTGGCGGCAACTGCAGATGTGCGACTGCCGGACACCGACAGTATATTCCTGGTGCCGTTACCCACAGTGTTTAATTGTTTCATGATATGGACCAGGATGCATCTGATATAAAAAGCAAAGGCAGAGATCTCGTCCGTTGGCTGACCGCCAGATACGAACAAGGCCATGATGACAAGGTGAATCGATTGAACGTTGAAAATCTGCGTTTTCGCGTGCAGAAGGTTATAGAATTAACGCACAATCGGAGCCGCTGGTCTCTGTATCCGGAGGCTTCAGAACTTCCACTGAAACCCGAGTGCCGGCAACCGTGGCAGCCCGTATTCCCGGGCACTATCCAGATATTCCGACCCTGCGGCGCTCTCTTCCAATGTATAGTCGGTGCAGCATTCATTTTTACGACCGGTTACATTCGAAACCTCAAAGAAAGCGTGCAGGGTTCCAGACTTGAATTGGAAATTTCTGGCCAGTTTTACGTCAAGGCTGGCGAACATCCCCAGACGCTCTCGGTTGCGCAAACCGATGATCAGCGCTGGATCATCCTCAGTGGCATCCGGAAAATACAATAAATCAGTTGCAGGCCAACCACTATGCGCGTTGAGGGCAGCACTGAGCTGCCAGCGTTCATTTTCGTATAAAATCCCGGCTTGCAGGGCGTGTTTCTGATCCCATCCGCGTGACTCCCAAACTCCGTCGACTTCATCTTCGGCTCGCGACAAAACATAACTAAGCCACCAGTTAACCTGGTCATCAGCGTTGCGCGTTAACGATAATTCCATGCCCCAGGTGCGGCCGCGCGCAGGAGCTACGAGCACACGATCCGGCTCTAATTCCGGAATTAGCGCGATCGGGTCATGCACATTTTCAAAACGTGGCATCACGCTCGTTATCAGGTTTCGATAAAATTCCACGCGCACCGACAGCTCTTTACTCAATGCATGTCGCACCCCGATGATGGCCTGATCTGAACGCTGCGCAGCGTGAAAACGTGACAGCCCGTCTTCGACCTGGAGATTAGCGATTTCCTGGGACTGATAATAGCGTCCCCAACTTAGCGAGAAATCGGTAGTCGGTGAATGGCGGATGTTAACATTGATACGAGGGCTCAGCATGCTGCGGTCGCTGCCCACATCCGTATAGGTCTGGCGATCCCAGCGTGCTCCGTAATTCAACATCAACCGTTTGTTGATACGCCACTGATCAGACACGTAAAACGCATAATTTTCCCCTTTTATACGCCGCTTTAATGTGCGCTCAACATCACCGGTAATTGATTGGTAGTCCGTATAAAATCCACGATACTGTACCGCTGCCCTGTAATTGTAGCGTGCCGACAGCCGTTGATACTCCCCTCCCCAGCGAATTATATGGCGAGCATTCAGGCGTTTCAGCCAGTGTTGACGTAAACCAGAGACGCTGATTTCTCGTGCGTCCGAAACTTCGCCGAATAATTTATCTTCCTGATTGTTGATGGCATCGCGATCAAGATCCAGGCGCGATATTGACAGGGATGTATTGCTGCTCAGGTTATCAGACCATTGTTGATCCAGCTGTACCCAGATATTGGTATTGTTGACCTGACTGACGGATATTTCATCTTCCACGGGATCCGTTTCTGTGGACAAAACGACCTGATCGCTGGCGTGTAATGCGTTAAGCGACACGTCACTCGTGGATGTCACTGGAAAACCGATCTCGACGAACAGATCGTAGTATTTGGGCTCGCCATACTGCTTGTCGAGAATCAGGTCCAGATTTCCCCGTCGCGCCGACAACAACCACTTACCTGAATTGTGTCGCCCCATTGTTCCCGCAGAAAACAAGGACGTATTAAACACGCTGAGCCCCACCTCCCGGATGACATTGTGCTCAGGATTTATTGAATCAATTAACACAAGGCCACTGAGCTGATCGCCATATTGTGCAGGAAACCCACCACTGTAAACCTCAATTCGATCAGCAATTCGTGAATCGATCGCACTGAACAGGCTCTGAAAGTCCCGTACGTGGTACGGCTGCAGTAGTTTGTGCCCGTTCACCAGGATACCCGTGTCGTCACCCTCGCCACCACGGAACCGGAGTTTTGAAGAAATTCCCTGGGTAGCGGCACCCGGTAGTCGGTGTAATGACCGCAATGGGTCACTACCGATAGCAGGCAACACGTCGAGCGTGTGCCGATCCATGATGTGAGACACCTGCTCGCTATCCCGGCCAAGCCGGTAATGACTGGCTGTGACGACCACCTGCTCCATCATTAGCTGATCATCGCGCAGGGACCCGGATTGTGATGAACGTTCTGTGATCACCGGGGAATCGTCAGGTTTGCCCGGCGCACGTACCACCAGATAATGCTCACCCACCCGTTTCAGGGTAAGTGCAAACGGTGCCAGCAATTCTCTCAGTGCACCCTCTGCACTTGTCGCCGTCGGTACGCGTTGCAGTACCTGTTGCTCATTGACCAGGTTTGTCCCGTAGACCAGCGGAAAACCTGCTTTTTGAAACGCCTGTAATGCAGCAACCAGCGACTGACCTTTAAAAATTTCAGGTTGCTGGGCGAATGAGTCCTGTATTCGTTCCGGATGCTCTGCCTGCCCGGTTTGTCGTTGATCTGGTTGCCGTGCCTCTTGCTGAGGTAACAGTGGTAACTTTTGCCGTAGAGGGCTCTGCAATTCGTTTCGCAGGTTTTGCTGTTCTTCCTGTTTTGCTCCTTGCCACCCATCCTGGGCGTGTGTCACATAAGAGAGAGCGCAGCAAATAATTAACACCGCTCTTCGCGTCAGTAACGATATCACTTGTGAATGTGGGGCCGACATGCAAATAATGCGCTCCCGCTGGAACCCGGCGCCGCTCATTTGCTCCGCGGGTCAAGCTCTCGCGACCTGTCGATCATGGTACCACGCTAATTATTATCTGATTATCACGAATTTCATATTCAAGCCCGACGGATTGCAGACGTATTTCCAATGCCTGCAATGGGGCCTGGTTCACCGTCCCGACAGAGCGTTCGGTTTCTGCAATATTTCTGGCCTGCGAATTTTTATAGCGGATTTGCAAACCGGTCTCACGCCCGACCCAACTCAAAAATCCGGCGACGCGGGGTTGATCAAAATCCGGTGACGGAATGATCTGCTGCGTCCATGCCCATGACTCATCGTGGGGAGCGATTTGTTGAGTAAGTAATACGCCACTACTATCGATAATCACACGCGAACCGACACTCACTGCAGTGCGCCCGGTTTCGCTGACAATCGCCACCTCTCCTTCGCGTACACTGACCACAATATGATCGGGCCGGGTTTGCACAGAAAACTGTGTGCCCAGGTGGTGAATCTCACCAAACCCGGTCGACAAATAAAATGACCGTTCGTGTAGCGGGTAAATCGGGGCAGTACCGGGTGCGTAACCGGAATCAAAGTAGACGCGGCCATCCAACAACCTTATTGAACGATCGGCATTAAACCCGATCTGCGTATTTTCATCGATACGCAATGTGCCCCCAGCCTGCAGTTCAATCGCTGCCCGGGTATTTGCGCCTGCCTGTAAACGATGCCCAGAATTGAAACCGGATTGCGCCTGACCCCCGACGAGGTGTTCTCCGGCCGCATCAAGCAGCCGCAGATCATCGCCAACACTGCGGGACAAAGTTGCCACTTTCACTGGCGCCTCAGACACCCTCATATGGCTTTGCATGAAAAGCGTCACGCCGGCGATAAACATCAGTGCCAATGATGCAGCCACTGCCCAATGGGTCCACACGCGTTTTCTGCCAATTTTCAGTTGGTGTTGCCATTCGTCATGCAAGACGTCGAACATCTGCTGAGCATGTTCCCGTGACACGCGAGCGCGCGGCCGGGCGTGCGCAAAGAGTTCGGTAAACAGTTGCTCGGAATTATGGTTGGGATCGTTCATCATGACACCGTGTTTGCCGCGGGTAATTGTCGATGCAGCGTCGAATACACATCTGCAAAAGCCCGTTTGGCACGCGCTAACAGAGACTGAGTGGCTTCCCGGCTAAGATCAAGCTCGTGCGCGATTTCGCGTACTGTATAGCCTTCAATATACATCCACTCCAGGGCGTTGCCATATTTGCGTGGTAATTGATCCAGCGCGACCTGAATCAGTCTCGCGGCCTGCTCCCGCTGAAGCTGGGCGTCCGGAGCTGCATCGGCCGGTGATGGCAATGAATCGACAGCAGCGCGTACGTCAGGGTAGTCCTCGATCAGTACAATGTGATCGTTGTATCGCTTGTTTCTACGCAACCAGTCGATGGATTCATTACGGCATATCGCACAAATCCAGGTAAATAATTGCGACTCACCCCGGTAGCGCGACAAGTTGGTTAACGCTTTTGATAACGTCGCCTGGGCAATATCCCGTGCTGCTTCTGTATCCTGATTAACCCGGGTCAGGGCAAAGCGATAGGTGCGATTCAGAAACTCCGAAAAAAATGCCCGAAAGGCGACTTCATCGCCAGCCAGAATTTTTTTTACCAGTAATTTGTCGCTGAGATTGTCCACTGACCACAATTTTCTTACGCTTTAAGCGTTGGACGTTCAACGATACTGCAATCGGTCGTGTCCGAGGCAGTTATTTTTATTTTTACAAAGCTGGACTTTCCGGTTAACGCAAGTGTACCCGCATCACCGCAACCGCATAGACAGGGAATCCGAAGCGGGGAGCAACTAGTCGTCGTAATTGCTCCCCGCTACCGATTACTTGCTGGCAACCATATTGTCCTCAGCCATCGACAATGAAGGATCGTGGCGATACAAGGTAAATACCGATTTATCATAGCCAGAGGCGAAGCTGTTCCACAGTTTCATCGCCTGGTCCTCTGACCCCAGCGATTTTGTCAAAAAGGCCATGAAATCCTCTTCCGGCGTCTCCATAGCAGCATAATTCTGATACGGGGTAACCAGTTGCAACATCGGTTTGCCACCGACGCCGCTTGCCCATGACCAGTGACGTGGCCAACCACCTTCTTTGGCCAGTGCGCTCATTTTTTTCATACCCTTGTACAATGCCGGGCTGCCACCTGGCTTGACGTAAAATGCGGTGACTCCAACCATGGCGGGCTGCAAATCTTCCGGCCAGTGGCTATCTTCAGGATGCAGTCGGGTGTAATAGTGCTCGTATCGTGACACGTATTTTTCAACCGTACGTGTCCAGTGATCTGAAATATTACTTTCAGCGGACCATTTGCCATAGGCGTCAATCGCGCTCCAGTCAAAACAACAGGCCCGAATGCCATACATATTCAGATGATTTCCGGTCACGGGCCGGTACGTTTGCCACTGCCACGGATCATTGGCTTTTTTGCGCAGAGCCAGATGTTTTACCAATGCAGATTCAAAAGAGTTTTGCTTAGCAATGTCGACCTCAACCATCCACAACACCGAAACCATATCTTTGGCTGCAACGGTCACCGCTCCGACGCAGAACAACAGACCAACACAAACAGCAATTCCCAAGCGAGTTAAACGATTCATTATTGCCCCCTTAGTTTTCTGGACTAAAAGTCAGTTGCTCGCTCATGATCCAGCGAGCGTGAAAAAAAATTATAGCTTAACGCGCCAATGTCAGAGGAGATGTTGAAGCGCACTGGCAGACTGTAACTCGCTGCTTGCTTTCAACTGAGTTTTGAAAGCACGCAGAACCAGTGAAACTACAAGCAGTTTTTTCTAACTCGTCGGATAACATTTACGAAAAAACGATGCGATCAGAATTGGACTAAGACAAAGTCAAACCAGAAGTTCGGTTCGCAGATTTTAAAAGTGCGCACTATTGCCTCATCTGTCACGAAGCAGACATCAGGTGCGGTGCGGATGGATACGGAATATTCCGCTACGATCATTAGTGAGTTAGCGACGACTAGCTAACGAGAATCCAGCTGTCTGGCAGCACGCATCTCACCGCGTTGATGGCGAATCAATGCCGGCAGCAACGCCATTTTGGACTTGGTTGCCAGGCCATCCGCGAGGCGATAAATATTCTGATAGAAAAATGCCATTGCCGCGAAGCCGTTGACCGCCTTGAGTAATGGCACCCGCGAACGTGCACCAAAAATGCCGGGACCAAGAGAGAGTCCTTTTTCCCACGCTGGCGCGGCACCCAGTATTCCATTGAGTAATTGATTCGGAACATCGACATCGACGCACAACGGACGAGCAATCCCGATGACATCGGCCGCGCCACTGACAAGTGCAGCATCCATTACCTGGCGCGAACGAAAGCCTCCGGTTACCATCAACGGTGTTCCGACAGTTTCTGCAATTTTCCCGGCGTATTCCAGAAAATAGGCTTCGCGCATCGCGGTAGATTCGGCGAGTGGTTTTTCCACAGCCGGCTCCAGACCCTCCATGCCCATCATCATGGGTTGTTCATATGAGCCGCCGGATATTTCCAGCAAATCGATCGTTCCATTGTCCAGCCATTCGACGACCTGCAAGCATTCAGAAAATGTATAACCACCTTTTTGAAAATCCGAAGAATTCAATTTTACGCTCACCGGATATTTATCTCCGACTGCCTTGCGAACAGCCGCCACGGTGCGCAGTAACAGTCGGGCGCGATTCTCCAGGCTACCGCCCCATTGGTCGGTACGCTGATTGGTCAGCGGATTCAGGAATTCGGAAATCAGATAGCCATGTGCGCTGTGGATCTGGACACCGGTAAAGCCCGCCTCTTTGACCACGTTGGCAGCATGTACAAAACGTCCGATGATATCTTCAATTTCTGCAGCTTCCAGCGCGCGCGGTCTGGCAAACTGCCCGCCGGGCAACTTGACCGTTACGGCTGACGGCCCGACTGGCTGTGCCGCTACCATTTTCGGCGTCTGCCGGCCGGCGTGCGACAGCTGGGCCCACAGGTGCGCACCATTTTCCGTGCCGGCCTGCGCCAGTTCGCGAAGCGCGGACATCTGCCGGGAGGACTGCGGGCCATCGATCACCAGGTTTGCAGGACGTTCCAGGTAGCGCCGGTCAACCATGATGTTGCCCGTTAGCAGCATACCGGCCCCACCGTGTGCCCAGCGCCGGTATAACGTCGCATGTCGGCTGGTTGCACTGTGATCAGACGCAGCCAGGCCCTCGGTCATTGCGGCCTTGGCAAGGCGGTTTTTAAGACGGGCGCCACACGGGAGTTCAAGCGCGTCGGTGATGTCCATTGGTATTCTCTCCGGTTCGGTCAGCATGGTTTGCAAATGCTGATATAACAATTAATGCCGTATGCCCGAACAACAGGTCACTCCAGCGCCCCTGACACCGACACATGCAGGCCATCTTCAGTATGTTCGATATGGCTCTTTACCCGGTATACGTCCACCATGCGTTGCTCGGTCAAGGTCTGCTCTACACTGCCATCGGCAACAATTTTCCCATCCAGCATCCACACCAGGCGATCTGCAAAACGGGCCGCCAGTGCCGGATCATGCAGTATGACAACCGCGCCACGGCCACCATCCACAAAGCGCCGGATCATCTGCAATAGCAGGAACTGATGTTTTGGATCCAGCGAAACAACAGGTTCGTCAGCCAGCAATAAGGGCGCTTCGGCGGCAAAGGCCCGGGCGCAATGCACGCGTGCCAGTTCGCCGCCGGACAGCGTGTCGGTGCGACGTCCTTGCAGGTCAAGCAAATGGCAGGCCGCCAACGCCCGGTGTACTGCTGCGTCGTCCGGAGCGGCGAGCCTTCCTAATGCCGCGCCGTGAGCAAACCGACCCAGGGCGACGGTGTCTTTGACTGTCAGTGGCCACGCGAGCGGTCGTGCCTGCGGCAGATAGGCGACTTTGAGCGCCCTATCACGACTGCTCAATAAATGAGATTCTACATGATCTATTGTTGCTATCCCGTTGTTTAATCTTGCTAATCCTAATGCATAGAGCATAAGCGTCGTCTTCCCGGCACCATTAGGCCCGAGAATGACGGCTAACTCACCGGTGCGAAACTGAACGCTGACATCGCATAAAATACTTGCCTGCTCCGCCTGTACCGTAGCGTCTTTGAGACTGATCTCAGTCATAGGCTAACCTGCGACGGCTGGCGATCCAGACAAACGCCGGTGCGCCAATCAGCGCAGCGACGACCCCCAGTTTCAGTTCACTGGAGGTCGGAAGCAACCGGACGCCAATGTCGGCAAGCACCAGGATAAGCCCCGCCAGCAAAGCTGCGGGCACCACCACCCGGGAGGGCTCATAGCGCACTAACGGTCGAATCAGATGAGGCGCCACGATGCCGACGAAGCCTATAGCTCCGGCCAGGGCTACCGCCGCACCAGTGCACAGCCCCGCACCGACGATGACCAGCGCTCGCGCGCGGGGTAAATCAAGGCCCACCGCCTGGGCGGCCTCCTCACCGAGAGTCAGCGCCGACAGTTGGCGACGGACTCCGAATAACAAAACCATCCCTGTGATCAGAAACGGTGCTGCAAAAGCGATATCCGTGAAACTGCGATTGCTGACCGAGCCGAGCATCCAGTTCACCATATCGGCCAGCGTGAACGGATTTGGCGACAGGTTCATCA
>JABDLQ010000453.1 GCA_013002925.1 Gammaproteobacteria bacterium
ACAATTCCCCCGAGGTGCGGCGTGCCGTCCAGGCTGCGGCGGCTGACCACGCCACCGATGCGCCGAACAACACGGCACCTGCGATTACGGAGCGACCCAGCCGCACCGGCAAATATCTGGCTTTCACCCTCACCATGCACTTTGAGTCACAGCAAGATCTCGACCGCCTGTACCAGGCACTCGTCGCCATCGATGGCGTGTCAATGGTGTTGTAATGACAGCGCCAACGGTCAGTGTTAACTATCTGGGCAAGCGCGACTACGAACCGGTATGGCATGCCATGCAGGACTTTGTTACGGATCGCGACCCACAGCAGCCCGGTGAAATCTGGGTAGTGGAACATCCGCCGGTGTTTACACTGGGCACCAACGCCAAACCGGAGCATGTGCTGGCAGCCGGCGACATACCATTGGTTGCAACCGACCGTGGTGGTGAAGTGACTTACCATGGACCGGGCCAACTGGTGGTTTATCCGCTGGTTTATCTCCCGGCGACTGGTCTGGCTGTACGTACTTTGGTGTCCGCGCTGGAACTGGCCGTCGTGGATACACTCGCACCCTACAAGATTGACGCGTATCCGCGCAGGGACGCACCGGGGGTCTATGTCGATGGAAAAAAAATTGCCAGCATTGGCCTGCGCATCCGCAAATCGTGGTGCTATCACGGGATTGCATTCAATATCGCCATGGATCTTGAGCCGTTTGGCCGGATCAATCCATGTGGCTATGCTGGTCTGCAAATCACCCAAACGCGCGACCTGGGGGGTCCACAAACCTTCGCAGCCGCCACCGCCGAATTTATTCCGCATGTCTTAAAGCGACTGGGTTATCATACGCAGCAGATTTAGCGGCAACCTGATGGATAGAACTTTGGACCACAATCACACCGAAAATACGCGCCGCCCACGGCTGGAACCCGGGCGCAAACTAACCGCAGCGGAGAAAATGGCACGCATCCCGGTGAAAATTGAACCCACCGTGAAAATGCTCAAAAAACCGGCCTGGCTACGTGTCAAAGCGCCCGTGACACCCGCAGTTACCGGGTTAAAGAAAATACTGCGTGAGAATCGTCTGCACACGGTCTGCGAAGAGGCGAGCTGTCCCAATATCACCGAGTGTTTTGGCAACGGTACCGCTACATTTATGATTATGGGCGATATCTGCACACGCCGATGCACATTTTGCGATGTGGCACATGGGCGCCCCGAAGCGCTGGACCAGGACGAACCGCGCAATCTGGCGGCTACCATTGCCGCCATGCGTTTGAAGTATGTCGTGGTAACTTCAGTCGATCGGGATGACTTGCGGGACGGCGGTGCCGGCCACTTTGTAGACTGCATCAAGGCCATACGCGCGCACAGCCCGGCCACGCGCATCGAGGTGCTGGTGCCGGATTTCCGCGGGCGCATTGACCGGGCACTGACCATCATGCAGGCGGCGCCGCCTGATGTGTTCAATCACAATGTGGAAACGGTACCCCGTATATACCGGGAAGTGCGTCCCGGTTCCGATTACCAGCACTCACTGGATCTCATTTCTCGCTTTAAAGCACAACATCCGGAAATTTCGACTAAAAGTGGCCTGATGATCGGCATTGGCGAAGCACTGGATGAGGTCTATGACGTCATGCAGGACTTGCGGGATCATTCCTGCGACATGCTCACCGTCGGACAATATCTGCAACCCAGCCGTCACCATATGCCGGTCAGCCGGTTTGTAACCCCGGCCGAATTCAAACAAATCGAGCGCAAAGGGTATGAACTGGGTTTTACGCATGTTGCCAGTGGACCACTGGTGCGATCGTCATATCACGCGGATCAGCAGGCCGGTCATATACTCTGACCCTGTGATGTTTTGATCTTTATTGTTACAGAGTTGTTTTAAACAGTCCTGTTTTATCGGGTATTTGCGCAGTTTAGACGCAGTTTGAATGTTAAAAGTTATGGCTTTTCTTTCATTTTGATTGCGCGTCGCTATAATTCGCCCCGAGTCTGCAAAGTCTGACCGTCGATCCTGATTTGGGATTACTGCTGGGGGCATCAGGGAAACTACATAGAACGTGTCGCTGCGCAAAACTTCAGCCGGATTGAAGAATCTGTCTGGGTCGTGCAGAAAGTGTTTCTCTCTTAAACCTTTTTTCACTATTGCGTGCCGTCTTGTTTGGCACGGTTTTGTTTTTTTCATTTTTTTGATTAGGGATATCTGGAGGTACTCGTAAATGAACGTACGTAACTTAGTCGTAATGCTGATATCAGCCGCCGCGTTGGCGCTGTCCGGCTGCGAAACCACTGGTGGTGCAGGACAGTCGTCTGCCAGCCAATCATCTGCCGGACAATCGTCCAGTCAAAGTGCAGCATCATCCACATCCTCGGACATGGGTGCCGACAAGCGCAAGATGGCAATGCTGGAAAAAGAACTGGCCGAGCGTGATCGCAGTCTTGCTGCGTTGCGCGGAGAACTGCAACGTGCTCAAAGCGGAGCCTCCTGTCCGGACACCGGCGGCGCGGCTCAGTGTGCTGCTGGCAGTGCCGACCTGTTTCCGCCGAACCCTCGCCCAGGTGAGTGTTATGCCCGGGTTATCGTGCCGGCCAAATACGAGACTACGTCGAATCGCGTCGTGAAGCGCGAAGCTTCGGAGCGTATTGAAGTCATTCCGGCAACGTATGCGCCTAGCACCGAACGTGTGCTGGTTAAACCTGCATCCACCAAGCTGGTACAAATTCCTGCCACCTACAAGACGGTTCAGGAACGAGTACTCGTGAAAGCGGCGTCAACTCGCATTGAAACCATTCCTGCTACCTACAAGACTGTAGAAGAGCGCGTTATGGTCAAGCCAGCTTCTACACGCATTGAAACCATTCCGGCCACTTACAAAATGGTAGAAGAGCGGGTCATGGTGAAGCCTGCCACGGTTCGCATCGAGCAGATTCCTGCCAAGTTTGGTCCTGGCAAAGAACGCGTCATGGTGAAAGATGCAACGACCCGTATCGAAACCATTCCTGCACGCTATGAAACCCGCACCGAGCGGATTCTTGTGAAGCCGGCCAGCACGCGACTTGAAAGTGTGCCTGCTGAGTACCGCACCGTGACCGAGCGCGTGCTCGATCAGCCTGCACGTACCGAATGGAAGCGTGGTACTGGTATTGGCGTGGGTAAAGGCACTGGCACTGGCGCTGCTGCGACCGTCGCTCGTTTCGGTGACAAGGAACTGAAAGTTCTGGAAACCCGCGTGGAAGACACCGGTGAAGTGATGTGTCTGGTTGAAGTCCCGGCTACCTACAAGACTGTTTCCAAGCAGGTGTTAGTGAAGCCTGCAGCGACTCGTACAGTGGAAATCCCTGCGGAATACCGCACGGTTGAAACTGAAGTCATGGTGGCCCCGGCCAGCACCCGCGAAATTCCGGTGCCTGCCGAGTATGCCAGCGTCGACACCACCGTACTGATTGCCCCGGCAAGCACCCGCGAAGTGCCGATTCCGGCTGAGTACGCAACGGTCAAGACGCAAGTCATCGATCGTCCTGCCAGCACCCGCGAAATTCCGATCGCAGCGGAATACCGCACGGTTAAGAAGACTGTGCTTGACCGTCCGGAGTCGACCCGCACTATTCCGATCGACCCGGTTTACAAGACCATCACGAAGACAGTTGTCGATCGTCCGGCATCCACCCGGGAAGAAGTAATCCCGGCCGTGTACAAGACAGTCGAAACCACCAAGCTGGTCAAGCCTGCTGCAGAGCGCCGTATTCCGGTTCCTGCGGAAATGGA
>JABDLQ010000011.1 GCA_013002925.1 Gammaproteobacteria bacterium
TCGCTGTGCTGGAGATTATTGCTTGTGTCTGAAAGCCCATCGCTGCCAGGCGTTGCCCCATTACCGGCGCGTCGCGTAGTCCGCGTTGATTGAGCGGACGATCGATATCTGCGAGCTCGGCGTCACCCCAGCTTGATTTGGCGTGCCGCATCAGGGCCAGTTGTTTCATTGTTCGTTACGGTGCAATACCTGGATGCGGCCATTTTCAACCCGCACCGGAAACACGCTGACGTCGTCGTAGGCCGGCGGGGTCAGAGCGGCACCCGTGCGGATGCAGAAGCGGGCGCCATGGCGGGGGCAGACAATTTCATCACCTTCAATGGGTCCGCCGGTTAATTCTTCGCCGTCATGGGTGCAGATATCCTCAATCGCGTGGAACTGACCATCGATATTAAAAACTGCAATGACCGTATCACCGGATTCCACAACTTCAAATTCACCAGGTTTCAGTCCATCAATGGAGCTGACATCTATCCATTCGCTCACAAAAGTCTCCTAATACATCATGCCGGTTTGTAGTCGCGCTTCATCTGACATCATGGAATGGTTCCACGGCGGGTCAAATACCAACTCAACTTTTACGCTGGCAACAGTCGGAATGATCGCCAGCTTGCTTTGTACATCGTGTACCAGAATCTCGCCCATGCCGCAGCCGGGTGCGGTCAGCGTCATATCGACCTCGATAGCACGGCTACCGTCTGAGTTGCGGCTGATCTCACAACGATAAATCAGCCCCAGGTCAACAATGTTAATGGGGATCTCAGGGTCATAGCAGCTGCGCATCTGTGCCTGAACGATCTGTTCTATGTCGGCATCACTGGCGTTTTCCGGAACCTCCGGTGCCGGCACCGGCTCCTTGCCCAGCGCGTCAGCGTCTATTCCCGAGATGCGAAACAGGTTGCCGTCGATAAATACGGTAAAACTGCCGCCCAGCGCCTGCGTAATATAACCGTCGGTGCCTTCGTGCAGCTGCACTGTTTCACCGGCAGGAATGATTACCGCATCAACATCACGGCGCAGGGAAACGGGTTCGCTATCGGGGTGAAACATAGTGTTATTCAGTCCTGGCGGGTTCCTGTTGATCATCGAGGGCAGCCAGTAAAGCATGCCATGCCAGGCTGGCGCATTTTACCCGTGACGGATACTGGCGCACACCCCCCAGTGCAGCCAGTTTGCCCAGGGATTGTGGTGCCTGATCCTCTGACCCGGACAGCAGGTCGTGCATATTCGCAAATAAAGCTCGCGCCTGTTTTTCGCTTTTGCCTTTGACTGCTTCGGTCATCAGGGAAGAGGAGGCCACGGAAATCGCACAGCCACTGCCCTCGAAGGCGACGTCGGCGACGGTATCCCCATCCATTTTCAGGTAGACAGTCAGCTTGTCGCCGCAAAGTGGGTTGAAGCCCTGTGCCCTGTGAGTGGCGTTGTCCAGGCGTTGAAAATTCCTGGGGCTGCGATTGTGATCCAGGATGACATCACGATACAGGTCGGCCAGGTCCATCAGCACAGCACCTCGCGCACTTTCTTTAAAGCGTCCACCAGCGCGTCTATGTCCGCGGTTGTGTTGTACAGCGCCATCGAGGCACGCGCCGTTGCCGGCACATTGAAAAAATCCATTACCGGCATGGCGCAGTGATGACCAGTGCGAATGGCTACACCTTCATTATCGACGATTGTACCGATGTCATGCGGATGTGCCCCTGCGAGCGTAAAAGAAATTACCGACGCTTTGTGTTCGGCATCGCCGACAATTTCAAGGCCTTCAATTTCGCCCAGCCGGGCCGTTGCGTAGCTCAGTAGTTCGGCTTCGTAGGCGGCGATTGTCTCAGGCCCGATTTCTGCCAGGTAATCTATTGCGGCCCCCAGACCTACTGCTTCTGCGATGGCCGGCGTACCCGCTTCAAATTTTGCCGGCAGGTCTGCGAAACTGCTGTGCTCCATTGTGACCTCGCGGATCATCTCACCGCCACCTTGCCAGGGTGGCATTTGTTCCAGCAGCGCCTCACGCCCGTAGAGTACGCCGATACCAGTGGGGCCAAACATCTTGTGACCGGAGAATGCATAGAAGTCACAGTCCAGCGCGCGGACGTCGACACTCATATGTGGCATAGCCTGGGCACCATCAACCAGCACGACAGCATTGACTGCATGTGCCGCTTCCACGATGTCTTTAACCGGGTTAATTGTGCCGAGCGCATTGGAAATATGTCCAACTGCAACCAGTCGTGTCTGCTCATTGATTAGTGCCCGCAATTCGTCCATCTTCAGCTGACCATGGTGATCAATCGGGGCGACGCGTAACGTTGCGCCGGTTTGCTGACACAATAATTGCCACGGCACTATGTTCGAATGGTGTTCCATCCTGGTGATCAGGATCTCATCACCGGGGCCAAAACTGTTGCGCCCCAGGCTTTGTGCAACAAGATTGATCGCTTCAGTGGTGCCCCGGGTAAAGATAATCTCGGCAGTGCTGCCGGCATTGATGTAACGACAAATTTTTTGCCGCGCGTTTTCGTAGCGCTCTGTCGCTCTCTGGCTAAGCGTATGGACACCACGATGTACGTTGGCGTGGTCATGCCGGTAATAGTGGTCCATCGCATCCAGTACGGCGGCCGGGCGCTGGGCTGAGGCAGCGCTATCAAGATAGACCAGGGCTTTGCCATGAATTTGCTGCTGCAGGGCAGGGAAGTCCTGCCGCAGTCTTGCTGCATCCAGTTGTCCGGTGCCGCGCTGTTGCTGTGGCACGCTCATACCAGGTCCCCCAGCCGGTCGTGATCAGGCAGCCTGTGTGCCACGCGGCTTTCAACGTATTCACGTAAATCCGGTATCTTGATATCCGCCAGTAATTCCTCTGCAAAAGCGAATGTTAATAATGCCCTTGCGGTGCGCTCACCGATGCCGCGGGCGCGCATATAAAACAGGGCTTCTTCATCCAGTTGCCCCACAGTTGCGCCATGACTGCAGCGAACATCATCGGCATAAATTTCCAGTTCTGGTTTGGTGTCAATTTCTGCCTTGCCTGAGAGGATCAGGTTTTTGTTGGATTGGCTGGCGTCCACTTTCTGGGCGTCAGGCGCCACCAGCACTTTGCCGTTGAAAACCGCCCGTGCCTGGTCAGCCAGTACGCCACGATAATCCTCTTTACTGGTCGTGTGTGGGGCGTTGTGATCAATCCGCGTATGGTTGTCGACATGCTGGCTGTCGACGGCCATATAAAAACCGGACAATTGAGCATGGGCTCCGGGGGCGCAAAGCCAGCTGTGCAGGTCATTGCGTACAAGTCGGCCGCCAAGATCAATGCTGTGAGTATGCAATCTGCTGTCGCCGCCCTGATGCACCACCATCAGGTGCGAGCAGGTTTCCTTTGGTGCAGCTTCCTGCAATCGGTAGTGATCGAGCGATGCGCCCTGTGCAAGATGCACCTCAGTTACCGCGCTGACGAGATTTTCTGCGTCCGGCATACCAATATACCGCTCGATAATCTCGCAATGAGCATCCTTTTCAATCCGAATGAGCACTCTTGGGCATATCAGCGCCGGTTCTTCGGCGCGGGCCGAAATAAACTCCAGCATTAGCGGGCGATCCAGCTTCTGACCGGCCCGAACATTGATGACGAGTGCGTCTTCAAAGAAGGCCGTATTCATCGCCGCGAAGGGGTGGGTTTTGTACGATACCAGGGCGCTTAACTGGCCCGCCAGCTGGTCCCCGTTGTCAGCCAGTGCCTGCGATACCAGTTGCGCATCCAAACCGGGCACAGGATGTTGTTCGTGCACGACACCGTTTAAAAAGCTGTAGCCGTCGGTACTCAGGGGCAATAGCTGGTCGGGCGCCAGTGTTGCCTGCAGACCCGGCCGAAAGTTTCGACGGTGCAGGCTGCGCAGGTTGGTATATTTCCAGTTTTCACTACGCGGCGTGGGCAGGCCCTGCTGCTGCAACTGGTCTATTGCTTTACGCCGGGTTTCGCCAAGCCAGTCGGGCTCTGCAGTTCGCGGTGCAAACTGACTGGCCAGATTTTCTATGACCGGCTGTGCTGTCACGCCGCGCTCCCTGTGCGCAGCCAGTCATAGCCGCGTTGCTCGAGTTCCAGCGCCAATTCACGGGTTCCGCTGCGAACAATTTTGCCATCTGCCAGGACATGCACGTAGTCGGGCTTGATATAATCGAGCAAACGCTGATAGTGGGTGACCAGAAGCATACTGCGCTTTGCATTACGCAGGCTGTTAACGCCGCTGGCGACCACTTTGAGCGCATCGATATCCAGCCCCGAATCCGTTTCATCCAGCACCGCCAGTGCCGGTTCGAGAATGGTCATTTGCAATACTTCGTTGCGCTTTTTCTCGCCACCGGAAAAATCCTCATTAACGCCACGGTTCAAGAAACTTTCGTCCATTTGCATCAGTTGCATTTTTTCCTTAACCAGTTGCAGGAATTCAAATGCGTCCAGCTCTGTTTCTCCCCGATGTTTGCGCTGGGCATTAAGCGCTGCTTTCAACAGGTAAACATTATTAACACCAGGAATTTCGACCGGATACTGGAATGCCAGGAACACACCTTCACGGGCACGCTCCTCTGGTGCCAGGTCCAGTAAATTGATGTCGCGGTAACGAATTTCCCCGGCTGTGACTTCAAATTCTTCGCGCCCGGCAATAATTTGCGCCAGTGTGCTTTTGCCGGAACCGTTCGGCCCCATGATTGCATGCACTTCCCCGGCGGGAATCTCAAGGTTGATGCCCCGAAGGATTTCCGCGTCTCCGGCCCGGGCATGAAGGTTTTTAATACTTAACATTGGTTGCTCCATTTTTAGCCCACCGCACCTTCAAGGCTGACATTCAGTAAGTTTTGAGCCTCTACGGCAAACTCCATCGGTAATTCGCGAAAAACATCTTTGCAAAAGCCATTGACAATCATATTGACCGCGTCTTCCTCAGAAATGCCGCGCTGGCGACAGTAAAAAAGCTGATCGTCACCAATCTTCGAGGTGGTCGCCTCGTGTTCTACCGTTGCACTGGGATTGGCCGCTTCAATATAAGGAAATGTATGCGCGCCGCAGCGATCCCCCATCAGGAGCGAGTCACACTGGGCGTGATTTCGGGCATTTTCCGCGCCGGGCAAAATCTTTACCAGGCCGCGATAACTGTTTTGGGCGCGCCCGGCCGAGATACCTTTTGAAACTATTGTGCTGCGGGTGTTTTTCCCGATGTGGATCATCTTGGTGCCGGTATCGGCCTGTTGCATATTATTGGTTACCGCTACCGAGTAAAACTCACCGACAGAGTTTTCTCCGCGCAGTACGCAACTGGGATATTTCCAGGTAATCGCTGAACCGGTTTCGACCTGGGTCCAGGAGATTTTGGAATTTCTACCACGGCAATCACCGCGCTTGGTGACAAAGTTATAAATGCCACCGACGCCGTTCTCATCACCGGGGTACCAGTTTTGCACCGTGGAATATTTGATTTCAGCATCGTCAAGCGCAACCAGTTCGACAACCGCGGCGTGCAACTGATTTTCGTCCCGCATCGGGGCTGTGCAGCCTTCCAGGTAGCTGACATGACTGCCTTCCTCGGCCACGATCAAAGTGCGTTCGAACTGGCCGGTGTTAGCCGCATTAATGCGGAAATAAGTGGACAATTCCATCGGGCAGCGAACACCGCGTGGCACAAAGACAAAAGACCCGTCGGTGAAAACGGCCGAGTTTAATGTGGCAAAGAAATTGTCGGTGTAAGGCACAACGGTGCCAAGGTGTTTTTCCACCAGTTCCGGGTGATTCTTGACGGCCTCAGAAAAAGAGCAAAAAATCACCCCGGCATCGGCCAGTTTTTTCTTGAATGTCGTGGCAACAGAGACGCTGTCGAACACCGCGTCGACAGCCACGCCCGCCAGGGCGGCCCGTTCGTGCAGCGGGATGCCGAGCTTGTCATAGGTTTCCAGTAATTTTGGATCAACCTCGTCCAGGCTCTTGGGCCGGTCCTTATCCGACTTGGGCGCCGAGTAATAACTGATAGCCTGATAATCGATCGGGGCGATATTCAGTTGCGCCCAATCGGGTTCTTGCATGCCCTGCCAGTGTTCAAAGGCGCGCAGGCGCCAGTTCAGCATAAACTCCGGCTCGCCCTTGATTCGCGAGATGTGTCGAATAACGTCTTCATTAATGCCGGGGGGCAGAGTTTCCGATTCGATTTCGGTGACAAAACCATGTTCGTACTGGCGCGATACCAGATTTTCAATTTCCTGATTACTCATAACTGATGTGCCTGTTTGCTTTCATTCGGACCGTCCGATAGCTCGAACGGGGCGAGGTGTGTGCCCGGGCGCACCAGTTGTTCGAGACTGATTTCATCCAGGCCAGCGCGTATCGCAACATTTATCCGTTGCCATGCGTTGCCAACCCCGCAGACTTCAGCCAGGTCGCAGCGGTGGCTCTCGGCACTGCATTCGGTTATCGATACCGGCCCTTCCAGTGCATCAATGATTTCGGCGGCACTGATTTCCCTGGCAGGGCGTGCCAGTCGGTAGCCGCCGTTCGAACCACGGTAAGAAGCAATCAGTCCGGCCCGGGTCATGGTTTTCAGCAGTTTACTGACCGTGGTCGTCGCCAGGTGCGTGTGCTTGGCGACATCGCTGGTTGTATGCAATGCATCGTCATCGTCACGGGCCATATAGGCCAGTATTACCGTGGCGTAGTCTGTCAGTCGGCTCATTCGCAACATGGGCGGGCCCTCCAATTAGGACCATTTTAGTCCTGTATCGCCCCGCAGGCAAATCTCGCGTATATTTCACGCTCGATAACACCCCAGTTAATCACGTCAATATTTTTCCGGGAGATCAGGTATGGACGTCAAGCAACTCAATTCTGTGGCACGGGCAATGGTAGGGCCAGGGAAAGGGATACTTGCAGCAGACGAAAGCTCACCAACAATCAAGAAGCGATTCGACCAGATTAATACAGAATCCACAGAGGAAAACCGGCGGGTATACCGGCAAATGTTATTCACCACCCGGGGTGCTGAGCAATATATTGGTGGCGTCATTTTATTTGAAGAAACCTTGGGGCAAATGTCAGACGGTAACGTGCCGTTTCCGAAATTATTGCAAAGCAAAGGAATGATTCCCGGTATCAAGGTTGATAAGGGTGCCAAAGCACTGGCAGGTTTTCCGGGCGAAACAATTACCGAAGGCCTCGATGGTTTGCGCGACCGACTTGAGGCTTATCATGAGCAGGGCGCGGCCTTCGCAAAATGGCGCGCTGTCATCGATATTGATGCCGCCCGGGGTATTCCTTCGCGTTTTGCAATCGAGGCAAACGCCCATGCGCTGGCCCGTTATGCTGCCTTGTGTCAGGAAGCAGGGCTGGTGCCGATCGTCGAACCAGAAGTATTGATGGACGGCGAGCACACGATCGAACAGTGCCAGGAAGTTACCGAAAAAGTCCTGGTCGAAGTTTATCGGCAGCTGGCTCTGCACAAAGTAGTGCTGGAAGGGACGCTGTTGAAACCGAACATGGTTATCGCCGGCAAAAAATGCCCGACACAGGCCAATGTAAAAGAAGTTGCCGTCGCAACCGCACAGACTTTATTGCGGACAGTGCCCGGTGCAGTTCCCGGCGTGGTTTTCCTGTCTGGCGGCCAGAGTTCAGAAGAGGCGACTGCGCATCTCAATGCCATTAACGCCATGGGGCGTTATCCATGGGAAGTCAGTTTTTCCTATGGCCGTGCGTTGCAGGCTGCGCCGCTGCAGGCCTGGGGTGGAAGTCCTGACAACATTGAAGCGGGCCGTAACGCGTTTTTCAAGCGGGCAAAACTCAATGGTCTGGCGCGTAGCGGCGAGTACAAGTCATCGATGGAAGCAGGCTGAGCTGAAACCGATTGACCTGAACTAACGGCCGGCCTGGGTTGTATCGTCACGCGGTGACGGTTTGCGCTTTTTGCGTTTCCCTGGAATGTGTTCGCGAATCTCATCCCTGCGAGCTTCGAATCGGGCGCGTTGCACGTCGTTAAGGTCCGGGGAGGCCAGCGCCAGGTCGAGCTGACCTACGGCCAACTGCAGATCGCCACTGAGCACGTGTACCTCGGACATATAATAATGCGCATCGGCCGTGTCACCGGCTGCGCTTGCGGCCAGTGCGAGCAGGCGCACCTGTGCAGGCGTGTAATCCAGATTATTGACCAGATCGAGCAATAATTTATGCGCCCGGGCGGCATCGCCGGTCTGGATCAGCGCGCGACCATAATGAGTGACCAGCGAAACATTACGCGGAAACAGCGCCAGGGCGTCTTCGAACGTCACCATTGCCAGCGCTGAATCACCCGCGGCCAGCTGGGCCCGGGCCAGGCCGATGTGGTAAGCAATGATGCTATCGCGTTGCTCTAGCAGGGCGGTGAACTCTTTCATCGCTTCGGCCGGCCGCGCGGCCTGCAACAGGGCCAGCGCATAACCATAGCGATCAGCTTCCTGCCATTTGCTGCGGTCTGCCGGAATTCTATTTGCAAAAATGTCCACTGCCTGATCAACCAGTTCAGTAGTCAGAGCGGTCAGGCGAGCCCTTGCCAGGGCGTACTCCAGGGA
>JABDLQ010000023.1 GCA_013002925.1 Gammaproteobacteria bacterium
ACTCCAGACTGATTGCCAGATTATCCTCAAGACGATGCCTGGCCTCAGTCAACCTCAGGTTGATAAACAACTGTTTTTATTAACTTTTAACACACATTTGCACCAATCGATACAGACTCCGACAACCACCGGCGCCCTCACCGCCTGTCAGTGCCTAAACCACCTCTGCAGAACAGCGCGGCAGGTGCGAGGCAACAAAGCCCGGGCAGGCTCATGTTGCGAGGGCGACCTGGTCCCGGCCATTTTTCTTCGCCTGGTACATGGCTTTGTCCGCCATGTCGATTAACTGTTGCAGTTGCAGGTCAAAGTCGCCGGATTTGGGTGCCGGCATCGCGCAACTCACGCCAATTGAAACGGTGATCGTGACCGCTGTCTGGTCAGTAACCCGCAACGGAAATTCTGACACGGCCTGGCGAATACGTTCGGCCAACGCCGCAGCTTCACTGATATCGGTGCGCGGCAGCATGACAATAAACTCTTCACCGCCATACCGCGAAGCCACATCTGAAATGCGGATAACGCGCTGGATGCGTTGCGCTACTTCCCGCAACACCCGGTCGCCAGCTGCATGCCCATAGGTATCATTGATGCGTTTGAAATGATCAAGGTCAAACATCAACAAAGCCAGTGGTTCACCACTGCGCGATGCCGCTGCCAGTTCCTCCGGCATACGAGCCTCGAGGTACCTGCGGTTGTGCCAACCGGTAAGCACATCGGTTAGTCCGGTCCAGATCAACCTGGCACGATTTATATTGTTTTCAAGACAAAATGCCGCGATCACCGCCAGGTGGGCCAGAAAGTCTGCCGCATGATAGCGCGTAAAACGTTTGATATTGGCGCTGCCCAAATTGAGACTACCGATAACCCGGTTGTTCCGGCGTAAAGGCAAAATTGCAATACTGGCGACAGGTGCATCTGTGGCAAAAAAACGGGCGTGTTTGTCGGGCAAATACGGGCCGAGTGCCGGGCCCTTGATATTATGAAATACTGGCGATAATTCGCTCAGATCCTCGCAAAAAATTACTCCTTCGGGCACCGTGTATTCAATATCATCAAACAACAACAGGTGACGCACTTCGTGGTGCGGGTCCCATAGCACAACTGAAATTGCATCAAGTCCAAAGGAATCCCGGAGGCCGCTGATCATGTTATGAAACAATTCCTGAAGCGATGCACTTTCGAGCAACACCTGCTCCCGCTCCTGCGCGCGCCGCAAAATTGTTTCGTTCTTGGCAGCCTCCGTCAGCACCTCCGCGAGTTTCTTTCTCAGTTCCTGTTCTTTACTCATCAGCTCAATACCCCTGACCCGTAATGCAGATCAACTGAAACCTGCCGCAGCCGTGCGCACTACCGTGAGGAAATGCGGTTCAGGAATTCCTGCAGTTTTTTCCCATAAGGCGGAAATATGCTTTCGGCCAGGTTGATCCACGATGGACGAATCAGCACACTTTTTGCATGGGATAAACGATAAAAGCCTTCCGCCGAGTTATAAGTGCCGGTACCGGACGGGCCGATTCCGCCAAAGGGCATGTCTTCGACGGCGACATGAAACAGCGTGTCGTTAATGCATACGCCGCCGGAATGTGTCTGCTCAAGTACGCGCTGGCGCACCGCGCGGTCATCTTCGAACAGTTTCAACGCCAGCGGTCGCGGCCGCGCCTTGATGTAATCCAGCGCCTCGTCAAACGTCGAGTAAGTGACAATCGGTAATAACGGGCCAAATATTTCTTCCTGCATGATCTGCATATCGTCACTGACTTCAGTTACCAGCGTAGGCACCATTCTGCGACTGTCTGCTACGGGCTGTTTATCGCCGGGATTCACTTCGATGATCCCGGCACCTTTGCTGCGTGCGTCTTCCCGCAAACCTTGCAGGCGCGCAAACTGACGATCGTTGATAATCGTTGTGTAATCGGGGTTGGTGGCAATGTCCGGGTACATTTGCTCAATTGCGCGGCCAAACTGCTTGATAAACTCCTGTTGCATGCCCTGTGGAAGCAGAATGTAATCTGGTGCCACACAAGTCTGGCCGGCATTGAGCGCTTTGCCGAAAGCGATCCGTTTCGCCGCCATTTCGAGATTGCAGTCAGGGCCGATCAAGGCAGGTGACTTACCACCCAATTCCAATGTTACCGGTGTCAGGTGGGCGGCGGCGGCTTGCAGAACAAATTTCGCAATGTGCGAAGAGCCGGTAAAAATCAGGTGGTCGAATGGTAAAGCGCTGAAGTCGGCCGCGGCCTGGGCATCGCCGGTTACGACAGCAACCTGTTCAGGCGCAAACGCGTCGCCAATCAGCTCCGCAAGCGCGGCCGAGCTGTGTGGGGTGTGTTCCGAGGGTTTGATCATGACGCGGTTTCCGGCCGCCAATGCGAACAACATCGGGCGCAGCGCCAGTTGAAACGGATAGTTCCAGGGAGACAGCACCCCAACGACACCCAGTGGTTGATAATGCACTCGCGCCTTGACATCAGCCAACAGCAGGCCGGAAGCCCGGCGGGATGGTTTCATCCATTTGCGCAGGTTCTTTTTTATGTACCGGATAGACTGCAATAGCACCGTGAATTCTGCCGAGGTGGTCTCCTGCTTATGCCGGTTACCAAAATCCCGGGCAGCCGCCTCGGCCATTCGATCTGTATGACTGATCAGCATTTCCCTGAATTTATCAATTTGCCCCAACCGCTGTTCAAGCGACGGCATAGGGGCCTCCATAAACGCCGCCCGCTGCTTGGCGAGCACCGTCGACATATTTTCATTTATGCTTGTTTTTTCAATAACCTCTCGCGGATCAGCAACCATTTTCAGTCCTCCGGATTGAGCACACCCAGGCACTGTGTGCAGTGCGTCATGAACAGGATATCACGGCTTCAGCCGAGGGGGGGAGCGCGGGAAACCCTGAAAACGCCAACCAGTTCATGGCACAACAATTTACAAAGCGCAAAAATGCCCGGATGGAAAGTGTGTCTGAAATGCCTGCCGAACCGGTCATCGACCGTCCCCGGGTGCTGGTCGCCAGTAATTCGGTGAACCGGGCACGTGAGCTCCTGAACACTGCGGTATCAGGCGATTACGCAGGTCATTCGGCAAACCGTTTCGACGACATCAAAGCCACGATTTCCAGCATTGATGTCGTCGTAATGGAACTGGAACTATCCGATATAGACGGGATTGAGCTGATCCGGTATTTGGGCCAGCAGGTCAATCAACCCGAGCTGATATTCAGCAGCAATCTGGACCATCGAATTTTGTCCGCTGCCAAACGCCTGGCGATCTCCAAGGGCCTGCATGTCCGTGCGATATTGAACATGCCGGCAGATCCTGAAGCGCTGGCCGATGCGTTGGCCATGCCGCCAAGAAGTACAGCCATAGTCTCCGCCACACCGATTGTGCTGACCGATCACCAGCATTTGCGACGCGGTCTTGCCGGTGACGAGTTCGTTGTCCATTTTCAGCCGAAAATTGATGTCAAGACACTGGAACTCGTCAGTGTTGAAGCGCTGGTGCGCTGGCAACATCCCGACTATGGATTGCTGCCACCGGCATCTTTTGTAGGGCTGGCTGAGAAAACCGGTCTGATTTCACCATTAACCGAAGCGGTGGTCGAAA
>JABDLQ010000044.1 GCA_013002925.1 Gammaproteobacteria bacterium
TTTCGAATGCCTCGCGTTCGTCGGGATCCGCCATATCAAGCAGGTCGCGCAAGGTAATACTCTCGGCGTCTGATGCGGTCATGTGGTAACGCGCCTGGAACTCCCACTTCGAAAAGTGCGTTTCCAGTCTAAATTCCGGCAGCATGGTCATAAGTTTTTCCGCTTGTTATTCGTCCGCCGGGAAATCGATGTGAATGTGGTTGCCGTCGGGATCCCAGATATTGATTTGCACCAGTTTGAAATCGCTTATATCGGAGCGCCGGTAACGCTCGCCCATCGCTTCTAACCTGGCCTCGAACTCGGCGCGGCCGCTGGCCGCAAGCGCGAAATGCTCGAGCTTGAGCTCGCCCTCGGAGCCCGCGCCGGGTTCACCATCCACACTGACAAGGTGCACCACGGCGGCATCGTCAGCATACATCCAGGCGCCGTCAAAACTAAAACCGGGCCGCTTGCCGCGGCGCAGGCCGAGCACCTTCGTATACCAGTCGATCATCGTATCGAGACGACTGGTGCGCAGATTGACGTGGTCGAGTTTAACGATTTGCATGATAATCAGGTGTTGAGTTTATCACGCCGGCGGTTGATCGGGCCCGGCAGCATCGCGATTGCGGTACGACATCAGGGCACCCTTTCGATCGCAACGCGATCAAATGTTCCGATGACGTGGGCACGCCGCCTTAAACGAGTATTTCGCATGCCTCAGGGCAGCCTCTCTGGATGCTTACCATCAATTCACCTTGTCGATATTGAAGTCGGCGCGCAGTGCGACTCTGCGGTCAGAGTCGTTGCGTGCATCGAAGATCCCGACGTCATCACCCGAATTCCCGATCACTTGAAGAGTAAGCGCTGCCAGCAATCGGCTAACGAACCGCGTGCGCCGCCTTCGTGGCTGTTTCCCACAAACTTGACTACACTATTTTGATGCCTGTAACGATCAGGGTGGGGACGCGCATTGCCCGGCACCGACTGACCGTGTCATTTCAATGCACGAGGCTCCGATTTTGCGCTTTCCGTATCGCGCCAGGCCGCCCGGACCTAACGGGTCACTAATAACAATCGATCAGATTCTTGTCCGTGGCGTTATCCGTTTGCGCAAGCGATACTCGGGGTTTATCGTTTATTCTTCTTAGACGCGTATTACTCGTCTGGTGGTTGTTCCTGGCTGCAACTGTATATGCACTGGACCGCTCGTTCGATCCGTTCAATCTCTTCAATGTAATGACCTGCCTTGCGCAGTGCGGCGTAGTGTATTAATCAATGGATCAGCTGGCGCACGCTGCATATAGATTTACAACACACTCAATCAGGACACCGGGATTGGCAATCCTGGTGGTCGAACCCGCCGGTAACGTTCTTCCCCTGAGTGCCATCACAACCGGCACCATTGACAGGAATTCACTCCCCTTGCAAATCGAGGTTGACCGCATAAAGCACGCCTGAGCCGGTACCGACATAGGCCGTGCCGTCGTGAATCGTGAGGTTCAACACGCTCTGTGCATTTGTCAGTAACCGGTCGATACTCCATTGAATCGCCTGATACCTGTTGAGATCTTTCGGCATATTTTCGGGTTTGAATGCGTCGGGGTAGAGATTCTCTTCCGGCCCCAGGTTAATTAATAGCTGACCTTCTCCGCTTACCGTGTCAATGCTGAAAAGCCGACCCGCCAATGTGCCGAAGACAAGCTTCTTGCCGTGCGGTTGTGGCTGGGCAAAGATCGGCGACGCGGTGCGGAAAAAAAGGGTCTGCGCTCCCGTGTCGTGGCGAAAACCCATGAGCGCAAAACCGTCCGACAAACCGTAGTAAACGCCCTCATCGAGTATCATGGCCGGTGAACCGATCCAGGAGCTGCCAACCTTGGAACTCCAGGCCTCTGTGCCATCCTCGGCATTAATAGCGTAGAAGTAAGTTCCTCGCGTGCCGGCGAAGACACGGCCCTCATGGAGAACGGGTGTCAGGTGAAATCCCCGGTAGCCAATCCAGTCCAGACCCTTGCTGGCTGGCAGCTGCGCCTGAAACCTCCAGCGAACCTTTCCGGACGCAGAGTCGAGACCGTAAATACTGTTGTTCCAGCTGGCGGCGACAATGGTTTCTTCGTACACGACAAGATCTGCGGTCACCGTTGCACCTGGTACCGCCCAGACTCGGTCCCCGGAATCCTTCGAGACGGCATGCACGCCGGTGCCGCTCCCGAATACCACGGTCTCCCGATGCACAGTGGGTGCGGATCGATACCAACCCCAGGGATCTGCCAGGATCTCGTTGCCCCACCCCCAGGTCCGCCCGTCTACCAGCGGGCCCGGGTCCGGACTCTCATAGGTCCAGATTTCTTTACCGGCATCGGTCAACGCATGAAGGCCGGCCGACGAGTGCACGTACAGGCGATCCCCGTCTACCGCCACGGCGGCCGCGATGTTGCCGGCCAGCTCCTTGCGCCACAGCTCTTTACCGGCCAGTGTGAGTGCATACACCGTATTGCCGCCCGTGATGTATAGCCGGCGTTCGGTGATCGCAGGCTTTCCCGCGAGTCTTCCTTCGGCTTCGAACCGCCATTCGATCTCTGCTGCAAAAAGAGTGGGGTGTGCGAAGAGGCTCGCTAAAAGAAGAGATCGCAGGATTTGCGTCGAGATGCTTTGCATTCGGTTCTCCTGTCCTGTGGAATTAATCGTGTCAGCATAGTATGGCAAAACACCGGACAGGCCAAAAATAGCCGACAACCACGATTTTGTCGTGATGTAGGTGACTGAAACGCAGGCTAAGCCTGTATTTTGCGGGCTTCAGCGTCGTTTTTATCAGTTGTGTTAGGCTTAAGCTGAGTCCAGGATAAATACATGAATCGCAAGACAACCACTCTGTATGTACTCATGCTACTAGTGAGTTCGGCGTCGGCAGGTTCTTTCGATACTCCTGTTTCGTATGACCTTGCGGGAGGCCCTGGCGGTATCACCGTCGCCGACATCGACGGTGACGGTCTTGTCGATACCGCGACCGCGGTAGCGGTGGGAGTCTCGTTACGGCTCAGTGATGGCACCGGCCTGGGACCTGAGCAACTGATCGGCATCAGCGCCGGCGATGTGCGCGAGGTAGCAGTTGAAGACATAGACGGTGATGGCGATCAGGATCTGGTCGTGGTTTTGCGGTTTGGAGACAGCCTTATCGCCGTGTTGCGCAATCAGGGCGATGGTACCTATTCGGACCCGGAACTTTTTGGCGCAACTGATGTTGCGTTTGCGCTGCGGATGACAGACATCGACCTTGATGGCGATCAGGATGCCGTGGTGGTAAACGGTCTTATTGACGAGTCATTTATTACATTGTTTCGTAACGACGGCAGCGGCTCGTTTGCAAACATCGAAATCCATCATCTTGCCACCGTGGGGATTATCTACGTTGCCGATCTGGATATTGCCGATTTTAATGGTGATGGTTATCCCGACATAGTCGGTGCCACGGATAACTCGTTTAGTATTGAGGTGTTGCTCAACGACGGCGCAGGCGGGTTGTTGCCTGCCGAGACCGTGGATTTGGGACTCATGGCGCCCCGTGCCGTACTGGCTCGCGACATCAACCAGGACAATCATCCGGATTTGCTGGTCGTGTCCTGTAACGATCTGCACGTCGGATTAAACAACGGCACAGGCAGTTTCGTACCCGCCGGTATTGTGCCGCTGATCGGAGCCTGCCACTCGATCACGAATCCCGCAGGTATCACCGCCGGGCACTTTGACAATGATGGGATAGTCGACATGGCATACCCGAGCCGGTCTACCGACACCGTGCGAGTACTCTCGGGCGCTGGTGACGGCAGCTTCACAGAGTCGGCGGTAATCGCAGTGGACGCGGATCCTATAACGATAGCTACGGGCGATGTAAACGGAGATGGCAGTGACGACATCGTCAGTGGGAGCATCAATAATTTCTCTTTCAACACGCTGGTATTTTTGACGCAGGTTGCCGTGGATTCCGATGGCGATGGCGTCTCGGACAACATCGACAACTGTACCGACGTCGCCAATCCGGACCAGCGCGATACTAACGGCGACGGGTTCGGTAATCTCTGTGATCCGGATCTCAATAACGACGGAGTCGTTAATTTTATCGATGTTTCGTTATGGGCGCCGTTCTTTGGGACTGCCGATAGCGGCGACGCAGATTTTGACGGCAACGGCCTTGTTAATTTTGTCGACTTTGCACTGTTCCCGGAATATTTCGCTGGGCCGCCTGGACCCGCTGCTGTGAACTGAGTTGACGCACCAGTTGACCGGAAGTTAAGAAGCAGCGGTAGCTGACTTAGCTATACAGCCTGGACGTTCTAACACCATTGATCGACACAATATGTTGTCCTGCCGAGGTATGTTGACCGAAACAATGGACTCGACCCTGATCGTCTTGCTGTTCGCCGCTGGCGCATTCGCCGCGGCACTCTACTATCTCTACGTAATAGGGGGGGTGGCACGACTGGGCGTATCGCGCCCGGGCGAGCATCATCATGCTGATGGGTGTGCTGGTGCCGGTGCTCGTCATGACGCTGATGCAGCAGCACGACGCAAAGGATGAGCTGGCAACATACGGCAACTCGATTTATCCCGAACTCGGTTCAGGTGTGGGCGTCTCTACGGGCAACTTTGCGGGCGGCACTCATTGGATGTTCAAATTCGACGCAGGCAGGCAAGCTTTGCTCAACTATTACCGCGAACCAACGATGTCAAAAAGCATTTTAAACGAGTAACGGGGTCTGGGTATATTTTGAATAAAGTTCTCTGACCCATTTTTCGACGGGCTGTGCTTTTCATGGCAGGATAGGCCTCATTAAAATCCATTTTCAAAGGAACCACCTTATGTCGACTACGTTGGTTAGATCATTTTTGGGCGCTCTTGCTCTACTTTTTATCGTCGCGGCTTGTCAAAAAGACGATGCTGTTGCGCCACAGGGCACAACCCCGGCTGTTGAGTCGACCGACACTTCAAAAGCCGCTGTCTCACCTGAGGCAGAAACTGAACGTCTCAATGCCTGGTTCAATGATCGTTACGAAGAAAGCCTGCAGTTCAGCCCGGTCAGGCTAACCTTTCTGGGTCGCAAGGAACTGTACGACCAGATTGATCAGATCGGAGAAGAAGCGGCACGAGAGCGGCTGGCCTGGCGCGTTGCAACAGTTGCAAAGATGCGCGCAAGTTTTGACTATGACTCACTAACCCTGGCTGGCAAGGAATCTTTCGATCTGTGGGTATACGAAACCGAGGAAGCCCAGGCAGACATGAAGTTTATGTACCACGGTTATCGGTTTGGCGAGCTCGGTGGTCCCGAAGCTCAATTCCCAACGTTTCTGATCAATTTTCACAAGGTGGATACAAAAGAGGATATGCAGGCTTACATTACTCGCATTGCCGAAGTCGCTCGCGCCATGAATCAGGTCAGGGATTTGTGCGCAACAGCCGCAAAGAAGGGTATACGACCACCACAGTTTGCCTTTGACACCGCCATGGAACGGGCGACGAAAGTGATCACCGGCCAGCCCTTTGGCGGCGAGGGAGATTCACCGCTGTTGGCCGATACGAAACGCAAGCTTGGGAGCCTGGTGGAATCGGGCCAAATTGATAAAGAGCAATCAGCAGCGCTGCTTGGTCAAGCCACTCAGGCGCTAAAAGATCATTTTCTGCCTTCTTACGAGGCATACATCGCCTGGTTAGAGAAAGAAAAACCGAACGCGGATGAAGTAGCGCAGGGCGTTTCCGCTTTGCCCAACGGTAAGGCTTATTACGATCACCAGCTTGCCGGTTACACCACACTACCGATGACGGCCGATGATGTTCATAAGCTGGGTCTGGCTGAGGTGGCCCGGATAAGAGCCGAGATGGAGGCGATCAAAGAGCAGGTCGAGTTTTCAGGTGATCTTACAGAATTTTTTGAATTTGTTCGCACCGACCCGCAGTTCTATTATCCCAATACGGATGAGGGTCGGGAGGAATATCTGAGTACTACGCGGCAATTCCTTGCGGAGATCGACAAAAAGCTTCCGAAGTTTTTTGGCAGATTGCCCAGGGCCGGTCTTGAGGTGAAGCGCGTCGAAGCGTTCCGCGAAGTGGATGGCGGGGCGCAGCATTATATGCCGGGTACCCCTGACGGTTCTCGTGATGGTGTGTACTACGTGCACATGTCAGACATGAGTGCCTACTCCAAAACCGACATGGAGACCGTGGCCTATCATGAAGCCAGTCCCGGACATCATATGCAGATTTCTATTGCACAGGAGCTGACCGATGTGCCTGTTTTTCGTACGCAGGCCGGATTCTCCGTGTACTCGGAAGGTTGAGCCCTGTATTCGGAAAAACTGGCCAAAGAGATGGGCCAGTTCAAAGACCCCTACATGGATTTTGGTCGCCTTACGGCCGAAATGTGGCGCGCAATACGGCTGGTCGTGGATACAGGCCTGCATGCCAAGGGCTGGACTCAGGAACAGGCGGTGCAATATTTCTTTGATAACTCCGCGATCCCGGAAGGCGCTGTGCGTTCAGAAGTGCGTCGCTACATCACAACACCAGGGCAAGCCACGTCGTATAAAGTTGGTATGCTGAAAATTGAAGAATTACGTAATCTGGCCGAAGCTGAACTGGGCGATAAATTCGATATCCGTGGTTTTCACGACGTGGTACTTGGCGGTGGAGCATTGCCCATGCCGTTGCTGGAATCGCGTGTGAAAAACTGGATTACCGAACAGAGCGGGTAGAATGTAAATGGTGTCAGGTTTATTGCAGACAATTTATGCAACATAAACCTGACACCAGTATTGATCTGCATGCCCCAGGGTACCCTCCCTTCATGCTGCGCATGGCCCAGGCCAGCTTCTCGACTATGGAGCGGTCTCAAAATCTCAATTCAACTTCTCAGTTCAACTTGTACCCCAGGGCACCCTCTCTTGATGCTGCGCATCAATTCACCTTGTCGATATTGACGTCCGCGAGCAGTGCGGGTCTGCGATCAGAATTATTGCGTGCATGAAGCTCACGACGTCATCACCCGAATTTTCGATCACCTTAAGATTAAACGTCGCCAGCAATCGGCTCACGAACCGAGTGCGCCGTCTATCGGACTGTTACCAACAAGGTTGACCACACTATTTTGATGCCTGTAACGACCAGGGTGGGGATGCACTCGGACCGGCAC
>JABDLQ010000052.1 GCA_013002925.1 Gammaproteobacteria bacterium
CTGCTTTTGTTGTCAGCTACTGGCTGCGCAACGGTTGAGCCCTGGGTGAAACCCTATGAGCGGGCTAATCTTGCCGATCCCATTATGATTTTTGATCGCGATCCTCTGGCGGCCGCCTACCTTGACCATGTGTTTGAATCCCGTGAAGGTGCGCGGGGTGCGTCTGGTGGCGCTCATGGCGGATGTGGATGCAATTGATTAGATATGCTGATCCCTGAGCGACATAGATGAACCTTTTATACAAATATACATTGCTTTGCATTGGCGGTTTAATAGCGGTCACAAGTGCTGTTTGCAGCATCGGCGCAGTACTGCCTGACGATCGGGCTGACGTGTTGTATCACCTCTATGATGGCGGCGGAGCCACGATCGATGGCCCTGCATTGCTGGTGCGTAAAAACCTGGGAGACAAGGTCTCCGTCAGTGGCAAATATTACGTGGACAGTGTCAGCAGCGCATCTGTCGACGTGGTAAGCACCGCAAGTCCATATACGGAAGAGCGGACAGAGACCAGCTTGAGTGCCAGCTATCTGCTTGATACAACGATATTCAATCTGTCGCTCACCAACAGCGATGAGAACGACTTTAAAGGCCGCTCCTATTTTTTTAGTGTCAGCCAGGAATTGTTTGGCGCATTGACGACGGTGACGATGGGTTACGGACTGGGTAACGACGATGTTTTGCGCAATGGTGATGACCTGTTTGCCGACAGCATAGACCGGCAACACTATCAGCTGGGCGTCTCTCAGGTGATGACAAAAAACTGGGTCCTCGCACTGGATTTTGAAACAATTGCAGACGAGGGGTATCTGAACAACCCTTACCGGTCGGTCCGTTTCCTGGACGCCGACAGGTTGTCCGGCTTCGGTTATGAGGCGGAGGTCTACCCGAGAACCCGCACGAGCAATGCCGTGGCGCTACGCTCGCGATATTATCTGCAGCATGGCGCAGCTATCACAGCGGATTACCGTTACTTTACGGACACCTGGGAAATTGAAGCTCATACCGCCGAACTCGGCTATATCCACAAGTTTGGTGAGCGCTGGTTGATTGAGGCCAGCTATCGGTACAGCACCCAGACCGAAGCGGAATTTTACAGTGACTTGTTTGCACGCGCCGGGTTCCAGAATTTTTTGGCGCGCGACAAAGAACTGAGCGCGTTTGACGATCATTCAGTACGCATCGGCGCCAGTTATTCATTCGGAAAAAACTGGCGTTTTATGGAGCGTGGTGCAGTTAATTTTTTCTACAATCATGTCAAGTTCAACTATGACAACTTCCGTGATGTCACTGCCGGTGGTGTGCCGGGGCAAGAGCCTCTTTACGGGTTTGGCGCTAACGTAATCCAGCTTTATCTGACCGTGTGGTACTGATTCATGCCTCTGATAGTACGGCTACCTCGAACGAATATTACTATTGTCTGGTCTGTCCTGGTGGCGGCAGTGGCCTGTGCCAGCATGCCGGTTCAGGCCGACTGGCACGCAGAGAAAAAAGCGCTTATGGGCACCGAGATCAGTGTGCAGTTATGGCATGAAGATGCCGAGGTTGCACAGCGTTCGATAAGCGCGGTATTTGCAGAGATGCGACGAATCGATGCGCTGATGAGTACTTACAAGGACACCAGTGAGCTGTCGCAGGTCAACAAGCTGGCGCTGGACCGGGCGGTTGTCGTCAGTGACGAATTGTTTGAACTCATTCACCGAGCCTTGCAATTTAGTGCGGTGACGAGCGGCGCGTTCGACATTACCTACGCCAGCGTTGGTCAGCACTACGATTTTCGTGCGGGTCAGAAGCCAACAACGGCCCAAAAACGCGCGCTGCTCGCATCGATTGGTATCGCCAACATAGAGCTAAATACAGTGGATCGTTCTGTGCGGTTTACCGCAGCTGGCGTGCGTATCGATCTTGGGGGCATTGCCAAAGGTTATGCCGTCGAGTCGGCTGTTGCGTTGTTGCAGGCCCGTGGCATTGAACATGCCATTGTCACTGCGGGAGGAGACAGCCGGATACTGGGCGATCACCGTGGCCGCCCCTGGGGCGTGGGAATTCGTGATCCGCGAAATCGGCAGCAGCTTGCAGCGCAGTTACCGTTGCAGGATGAGGCGATATCAACTTCCGGCGATTATGAGCGTTACTTTGAAGCGGATGGCATCAGGTATCACCACATCATCGAGCCTGCTACCGGCGATTCAGCACGCAAAGTACGCAGCGTCACGATCATCGGGCCGGATGCAGTAATGACAGACGCACTGTCTACCGGTGTGTTTGTGTTAGGTGTGAAAAAAGGGATGGCGCTGGTCAACTCTTTGGCACAGATCGAGGCGGTCATCATCGACGCCCGGGGCGTGATGCATTTTTCCGGCGGTCTGCAAACCGACGCAGTGGCGAAATTATAAACAGGGACTACTATGAATCAATCAGGCAACAGGTTTTTCCAAACAGTGGCGTGTGTCGTATTACTGGCGACCGTATCAGGCCTGCAGGTTGCAGCGGCAGATTTTCAGAACCTGGACAGTGAAGTACAGGACCTCAAAAAAGAACTGATGGAGCTTAATCGCGATCTTTTTATCCTGGAGGAAGAGCTGCTCTTCCCCGCCAATACGCAAGTCACCGTGTTTCTTTCGATGGACGTCGGTGAGTACTTTGCGCTCGATGCTGTCGATCTGAAAGTCGACGGCAAGAAGGTGAGTTCCTGGTTGTACACTGAGCGTGAAGCAGATGCATTGTTGCGCGGTGGTGTGCAGCGTCTGTATATGGGTAATCTCAAGGCGGGTGAGCATGAACTCGTCGCCGTGTTTACCGGTAAAGGACCACGAGAGCGGGATTATCGTCGTGCCACCACACTAAAATTTTCCAAGGGATTGGGTGCTAAATTTGTCGAATTGCAGATTCGCGATAGTGAAAGGAACATGCAGCCTGAATTTGATACGCGGGAGTGGGATTAAGCCCCCACGATGTGTATGAGTCAGGGAGCGGCCATTATCGCAACAACAGTAAACCATCTATCAGCTTTGCGCCGCACCGCTTTGGTGCTTGCCAGTCTCGCCCTGTGTGCGTACGTTTCTGCCGCTGAAGCTCCACGTCATACAGATCGCGACAGCGCTGACTTTGTGGGGCCGGTGCGCGATCTTGCGTACGGCGAAGCGCTTTTTGAGTTTTACAAGGGAGACCACTTTGCAGCGGCCACGCGCCTGCTTATTGCCGCACGTCAGGACACGCTGAAACATCACAGGGATGATGGTCGGTTGTTACTCGGTGGGTTATATCTTTCGTATGGACTGCAAAATGATGCAGTCGAGATATTTTCCGCCCTGCTGAAAGAGCGGGCTCCCGGCACCGCGAATCGTGCGTGGATGTACCTGGCAGAAATTGCCTGGCAGCGCGGCAACACCATACGTGCCAAACAAGCGCTTGGTAACATGGGCCGTGATCTCGATGAGGGATTGGCCGCAGCACACGGATTACTGACCGCAAGAATCGCGATTGATGAGGAGCGCTTTGACGATGCCATCGCCGTGCTGGAGGACTGGCGTGGAGGCAGGGAGCTTGTCAGCTACGCACAGTTTAATCTTGGTGTGGCATTGATTCGTCACGGCCAGCTCACGCGCGGTGCGCGGTTGCTGGATCAGGTGGGCAGGGGTCACCAGCGTAACCCGGGACAGCGCGGATGGCGGCATTTCGAATTACCACGGTTATGGCTGCAAACGCGCGTTTCAGATCGCCCTGATGAACATCAGGCACTGCGCGACAGAGCGAATCTGGCGCTGGGTTTTGCCTGGCTACAGAACGGTCAGGCGCAGCGTGCCCGTAATTATCTGCAAAAAGTGGACAATGAAAGCCCCTGGTTTACGCGCGCCAGTCTTGGTGCGGGCTGGGCGGCGACCGAACTTGGCGAACACTCCGATGCGGTCAATTACTGGACCCAACTGCGCGAGCGGGATCATCTCGATCCGGCAGTGCAGGAGTCGTTACTGGCGATTCCGTTTGCACGCAACAGCATGGGTGATGAACCACAGGCTTTACAGGAATACCAATTCGCGATCCGTCAATTTGAATATGAGCTGAACGTGCTGCGAGAGTTTCAAAAGGAGCTGGACCAGGGGTCATTTGTCCGGGCATTGCTCCGCGACAACGAAACCGGTTCAGTGGGCTGGTTCTGGAACCTGCGCACCCTACCGGATACCGATGTATCAAGATATTTATACCATCTCATTGCCGATCATGCGTTCCAGGAGGGGCTAAAAAACTACCGCGACCTGGTCGATCTGAAAAACAACCTGAAACACTGGCAAGAGAAAATTGCCGTTTACGAAGCGATGCTCGATGCGCGCCGGCAGCGCTATGACCGCAGTATGGAGGTACAGCGTGGCGGCGAAGAAAGCCAGCGCCTGGCCCGGTTACGCGATCGATGGATCCGTGTACAACAACGCCTTACAGACATTGAAGCGTCGGGTGACCGTGTTGCACTTGCCACACCAGGCGAGCAGGAACAGTGGCAACGCCTTCAGTCAATTCAGAATCGGCTTGGCACACTACCGGTTCCGGATCATGACATTGCAACTGACAAGCACCGGCTGCTGAAGGGTGTATTGATCTGGAATTTTGAGCAGCAATATAGCGCACGGCTGTGGGAAATGAAGCAGGCAGAGCAGCACTTGCGGCGTGCTGTGTCAAACGGACAGAAGCTTGAGGAGTCGCTGCGCACGGCGCGCGAGCAAGCGCCCGTTGATTTCACCGGGTTTCAACAACGGATTGAGACGCTGGCACCACGCATCGATGCGCAACTGACGGACGTGATCCATGCCTTGGGACAACATGAGTCCTACCTTGCCGACCTGACGGGGAGGCAGTTTCAGCAGCATCGCGAGCGGCTGACTGCTTATCTGGCGGAGGCCCGGTTTGCTTTGGCCAGCACGTTTGACCGTGCCGCACAAAACGGGGAGCCAGCGCCTTGAATCGCGTATTGCCGATCGTCATCTCACTGCTGACGGCAGCGAGCAGTCTTGCCCTCGATACCTCCGCCAGTGCTGCACGGGAACAAGCGCGGCAAAGTTACGAGGCGTTTCTGGAACTGGCGCAGCCCGACGATCCGCGGCGCCCAGGTGCGCTGCGGCGCCTTGCGGATATGGAACTGGAGCGCGCCGAGGCATTGCTGATTGACGGCAACAGCGACACGCTTGCCCGCACGCTGTTTGCAAACGCAGTACAGCGTTACCAGGAGTTGCTTGATGCGTTTCCGGAGAGTACCGGCAGCGATACGGTGCATTACCAGATGGCACGTGCACTCGAGGCGTTAGGAGATAGTGATGGGGCGCGCAATGTGTTGAGCACGTTGGTGCGTGACCATCCGGGCTCCGAATTTCTCGAAGAGAGTGCCTTTCGCGAAGCCGAGACGTATTTTTCTGCCGGCCGCTATGCACAGGCTGCCGATGCATACGCACGCGTGATCCAATGGGGAGAGCAAGAGTCATCGCAAAAAGCGTTTCTCGAACAAAGCTGGTACAAACACGGCTGGGCGATGTTCAAGTTGGCTGATTATCAGCAGTCACAGGCTTCGTTTCTAAAATTGATGCGACACATGTTGCTCGTGAACGGCACATTCAAACCTGCTCATCTTGAGCGGCTGACTCCGGGTGAACAGGAAATGCAGTCCGACGCGCTCCGTGCGATGAGTCTGAGTTTTTCCTACAGTAATGGTGTGAGCGATCTGCAGGTGCTGCTGGAGCGCGACCGGGCGCCCGGCTTTGAGCATCTTTTGTATCAAGATCTTGGCAACCTGTATCGCCGCGAGGAGCGTTACAACGATGCCGCGCAGACTTTTCGGGCCTATGTTGCGAAATATGGCCAGGCCCGTTATGCGCCGTATATGCAGTTGGCTGTTGTCTCGACATATGAACAGGCAGGATTTGCAGAACAGGCATTGGGGGCCAAAGAAGAGTTCGCCCGCACCTATGCATTGGACCGGGATCCTGAACATTATTGGGCGAGCCACAGTCGCGAGCAGGAATCAGACGTAGTCACCGCATTAAAACTGTATCTGGGCGAACTAAGCCGGCATTACCATGCCAGGGCCCAGGCAACTGGAGAGTTGACACACCGGATCGCGGCAGCTGATTGGTATCGCGCCTGGTTGCGGTCGTTCCCCGACGACCCGGAGTCAGCAGCGACCCACTTTCTTTTGGCTGAGTTACTGTTTGACGGCAAACTCTTTGTGGAGGCCGTTAGCGCATACGAGTCGACCGCGTATGACTATGATGAGCATCCGCGTGCTGCTGAGGCGGGGTATGCTGCGCTACTTGCCTATAAAGAGCACGCTGCAACGCTGACAGGCGCCGGGTACGGCGAGTGGGAAAGCCGGGCTATCGACAGCGGGCTGAAGTTTGCCAGTCATTTTAAAAATCACCAGTTCGCAACCGCCGTGCAAGTCGATGCCGCGGAGCGGCTATTTGATCGCCATGAGATGGAACGTGCTGTGCTGGCGGCGCAAGAACTGCTGGCATGGGAGCCTGCAGCGCCGCTGGGGGAACAACACACGGCCTGGCTGGTAAGTGGTCACGCCTGGTTTGACCAGCACGACTATCTGCGTGCTGAAAACGCCTATCAAAACGCGTTGGCAACGGGACAGGAAACAGCTTCACAAGCCGTTGTCGAAAGACTGGCGGCCTCAATATACAAGCAGGCTGAGGCGCATCAGGCAACGGGCGATCTGGAGTTTGCCGCCACAAATTACCTGCGTGTTGCGACACAAACACCGACCAGCGCCCTGGTTGCATCTGCACAGTACGAAGCTGCCAGCGTGTTTATGGAGCTTGAGAACTTCAGCCGTGCAGCCCATGTGCTGGAGTCGTTCCGCCAGGCGTTTCCGGATCATCAGTTGGCGCAGGAAGTGACACGCAATCTGTCGGTGAGCTATCAACAAGACGGTCATCCTGAAAAGGCAGCAGCTGAACTCATGCGGCTGGCCGGTGACCCACGCATTGACAGGGCAGGTCGCGTTGCAGCAAATACGCAAGCGATAGCTTTGTATAGTGCATCACATAACACAGAACAATTATTGGCAAGTTATGTTTATTTGGTAAACGAACTGGGTTTACCTTTGGATGAAGACATCGATGCACGTGAAAAAATTGCCGGGATATTTTTAAAATTGGGGAATGAGTCGCAACAATTTGTCTGGCTGGAGTCGATCATCAACACTCATGAACAAGCAGGTGCATCAGCGTCACCTCGCAGTCGCACCGCAGCCGCGCAGGCAACACTTTTTGTTGCCGAACAGGCATGGACACCGTTTGCAAAAATTCGGCTGACCGAGCCGCTACAGGAAAACCTGAAGTTGAAAACAAGCCATATGGAAACACTGTTGAATAAGCTTGGTCAGGCCGCTGCGTATGGTGTTTCACCGGTGACTACGGCAGCAACTTTTCATATGGCAATGGCCTATTCAGAAATGGCGGCCGCTCTGATGGAATCCGAACGGCCAACGGGATTAACGGCGCAGGAACTGGAGCAGTATGAGTTTTTGTTAGAAGAACAGGCGTTTCCGTTTGAAGAGCAAGCGATTGCTGTGCATGAGAACAACACATACCGGATTGCAGACGGAATTTACGATGGTTGGGTACGCAAGAGTTTTGTGGCGCTCGGTGATTTGATGCCGGGGCGCTACCAGAAAACTGAAAAAGGAGTATCCCTTGCAAATTCATTGGAGGAGTAGGCTGGCGATCATTGCACTGAGCTGCGGCGTTGGTGCCTGTGCAAACATTGATATGGGTTCTGCGCAGATCTCCGCAGACGACTCCGGTGCTGCTTTTACGTCCGTGTATCGCGGTGACGCGCCAATACCGGAGCACCTGGCTGGTGCTGAACAACGGCTATTGGCCAGGCTTGCGGCAAATGCTGATGATCCCGATACGCTGGTCAGGCTCGGAGTGTTGTATCGGCATGTGGAAAATTTTGAAGCCGCCAGAAAAGTATTTGCTGAGGCTGCCGATGCGACCGGAGACTCTGCAAAAGTACTGAATGAAATCGCGATTACGTATCGCGCCAGCGGTGACTTCAACCAGGCACGTGATACGTACCTGAAAATTCTAAGCCTGGTCCCCGACTTTCATGATGCGCATTTTAATCTGGGGATACTCTACGACTTATATCTTGGAGAAGCTGAACTTGCTCACAAGCATTATTCAGCTTACCTGGATGCGGCGCCGAACGCGGACGCGCGCGTGGAAAAGTGGCTCATCGATTTACGGCGCCGTTTCGACAAGGCCTCAGATGCTTCGGTGGTAAATGTCGGTGAATGAGAATGTACTCAGCAAGGTAATGGTGGCGTGCTGCAGTGTCGCCTGCTTCGTGCCTGTAGTATTGGCCGAACAACCCGTGACAGCACCCGCCGCCAGTCAGACAGCCGGGTTGCAACTGCGGACCACTGCGGTTACGGGTAGTCGTGAATTGCCAAAAGTGCTGGTCATTGTCCCTTGGAAAAGTGCAGCAGCACCGGGTCCGGGCAGCCGACCGCTTGCAAGCCTCGTAGAGGAAACGTTGACGCCACTTGATCCAGCCGTATTTCGTCGCACGCTGTCTTACTACTCTAAACTCAATTCTGAGGCGACGACCGACGAGTCGTCTGCACAGAAACCCGAAAACTGAACGTCAACAAGCGCTTTATCAGGAGAATTTTGTGGATACTTACAACACTATAGTCCGGTTTTTTCAAGACGGCGGGATGTTCATGTATCCCATCATGATCGTGCTTGGTCTCGGGCTTGCAATCGGCATTGAACGCTGGGTTTATCTGACCGCTACGGGAACGCGGAACCGTATCGTCTGGAAGAAACTGGCGCCACTCTTAAAGCGTGGCGGCTTCAAGGAGGCGGCTTCGATAGCCGCACAGTCAAAAACGGCTATTGCCACCATACTCTCATATGGTTTCGCACGCATTGACGGGGCGCGGCGCCGGGATGACATCGAAAAAGCCATTGAAGAGAGCCTGATGGAAGTGATGCCTCGTTTGGAAAAGCGCACGCACTACCTGGCAACTTTTGCAAATATTGCAACGTTACTGGGACTGCTCGGTACGATTATCGGTTTGATCAAGGCATTTACTGCAGTCGCGGCTGCCAACCCGGCGGAGAAGGCAGATTTGCTATCTGCGAGTATTTCGGTTGCAATGAATACCACGGCTTTTGGATTAATGGTAGCGATTCCACTGTTGTTAATGCATTCAGTATTGCAAACCAAAACGACCGAGTTGATCGACAGTCTTGAAATGGTGTCGGTAAAGTTTTTAAACAGCTTTACTGAAACGCGGCCACAGGCAAGAGCGGCCTGATGAGAACCCGCAGGTGGCGTCAGCGGCGGCAACACGATGCTGCTGAGCTCAACATTACCGCGTTTATGAATCTGATGGTGATTCTGGTGCCGTTTCTTTTGATAACCGCAGTGTTTTCACGGTTGACAATTCTTGAACTGAGTCTGCCAGCGCCAGGGGATGAAACTGCCACTTCACCGCAACAGTCTCTGCAGCTGGAAGTAATAATTCGAGCCCGGCAACTGGAGGTGGCAGACACGCAGACCGGGTTGTTAAAAGTGATTCCTGCTCTGGAGGGAACGAAACGGCCAGACCTGGTGACTCTGAGTGCCTACCTGCAACAGGTTAAGGCCGAGTTTCCGCAAACCAGCAACATCGTTTTGTTACTTGAGCCTGATACCGACTACAACACCCTGGTGCAGATTATGGATACCGTACGGGCCTTTACGCCTGAGGTTAAAAACGCCAGTGTAACGGAGCTTTTTCCTGATATTTCGATCGGGGATGCAGCGCTCGAAACTGTGGCAAACATAAGCACTGAGGGGCAATAATATGCTGATGTCCCGACGCGCCCGGCGCATGGATAAAAAGCACCACAAATCGAAAGTGCCGGCACTGAACCTGGTGTCGCTGATGGATATTTTTACCATTCTGGTGTTCTTTTTGTTGGTCAACTCCTCCGACGTAGAAACCCTGCAAAACAACCGATCAGTGCAACTGCCTGAATCGATAGCCGAGCAAAAACCGCGTGAGACTGTGGTTGTCATGATCACAGAAGATGCGATTTTGGTGCAGGGGCAAACGACCGTAGCTCTGGATGACATCGGAAAGAGTAGTGCCACCGTTATACCGGAATTAAAACGTGCATTGCAGTTACAGTCCGAGCGGCTGATAGCTGATACCGGCAATAGCAATCGAAATTCGCGTGAAGTAACTATCATGGGTGATCGGACTATTCCTTATCGCATACTCAAGAAAGTCATGGCCACGTGTACTGAGGCAGATTACGGCGTGTTGTCTCTGGCGGTACTGCAAAAAGCGGGTGGGAGCGAGTCATGACGGCACTTGCTGCCGGGCCATTGGGCGCGGGCGCGCCTGATTATCGCCGCTTCGAACTCCCCTGGACACGCATTGAGGAGGAAGCGCGTCGCTTCCGTAACGCGTTGCTCGGGGTTATGAGCGTGCTGCTGGCATTGTCCGTGATTATCCCGTTTTTGCCCGCATCCAATGTCAGGCAACATGCGGCACAGGATATTCCTCCACGCCTGGCAAAATTTGTGCTCGAAAAGAAAATTGTACCGCCACCACCTGCGCCACCTGTGGAAATTCAACCTGAGCCTGTGACAGAGCCGGTGCCCGTGGTAGCCGAGAAACCCCGTATCAAGCCACCTCCGGTTGTCCGCAACGAGCCAGATAAATCCGCATTGGTGGAATCTGCACCCACTCCGGCGCCCACCCCCGCGCCCACAATAGAACAGGCGCGTAACCGGGCAAAGTCAGTGGGTCTGTTGGCGGCTGCAGATAATCTGGCAAGCTTGCGACACAACGCGGCAGTAGCGCAAACAACAGGACAATCGCTGTCTGCCGCCGTTGGTAATGCCCACAAAACCGAACGCGCGCTGGTAACCAGTCGAAGTGCGAAACGCAGCGCGGGTGTGAACACTGCAAATCTGAGTCGTAACACCGGCGGCGGAGGTCTCGCCAGTCGCGCAACGACCGCGGTAACCAGCCCGGCGGCCGTTGCAACAATCGACCGGTCGTCCGGGGCAGCCGCAACAACTGCTTATGCAGGCCAGCGAAGTCAGGAAGAAATTGAGACGATATTTGATCGCAACAAAACGGCGATCTATGCGCTGTACCGGCGCGCACTGCGCCAGGATCCGTCACTGCAGGGCAAACTGGTGTTGCAACTGACGATTGCACCTTCCGGCAAAGTCGTCTCCTGCAGTATTTTATCCAGTGAACTCAATGCACCCGAGTTTGAGGAAAACCTGGTAAAACGCGTCCGCATGTTTGATTTTGGGGCGCAGGATGTCGATGAGGTGACAACTACAAAACCAATCGATTTTTTCCCGGCATGATCCTGAACACGGGCGTAGTCAGACACAGGGTGAGATATAGCAATAGTCCGGAGAGGGTGAGTTTCTTGCCAGGCCGTTTGAGTGGTGATTGAGGAGGGGTCAGGCCTGCAACCCGTAGCGTTTTATAATTCTGTGCCGGCACATCTCGCACCAGGCCTGGCGCGCAGTCCAAACTGCAAGGCCATTTTCAAGTGTCATCTGCTTGTAAAAATCCTCATCAGACAACGACTCCGGAAATTCCGGGTAGTGGGATGCCCACTCACTGTTGGCCTGTTGCAGAGACTCAATTTTCTCCGCGATGATTTCCTTCAAATCATTAAAAAATTCCAGCGTGCGGGCAGGATCATCGAGATGGTTCAAAAAATACGTTTGCGCAAGGTAGGGAATACGGGTGGCACCTGTGCTGGGTGGGTCACAGAGCCATTCCAGCAGTACGTTGTCGCCACGTGCAGTGCGCCGGTAGATCTTGCGCGCTGGTCCTTTTGAGGATGGGACTTCCTGGCATTCCAGCAATCCCTGTGCAGTAAGTTTTTTCAACGTGGGGTAAATTTGCGCAAGCTCGGCACGCCAAAAATGCACCAGCGACCGGTTAAACTTGTTTTTGATGTCATAACCGCTGGCTGGCTCGTCGAGCAAGCCAAGAACGATGTGTGGCAACGACATGATCAGGCAGTGGCGCCCGTGTCGCCAAATTTCTTTTTATACGAACGTGTCCATAGTGAAATGGCCGGAATTCCGATTGCAGCCGGTAAAATCCAGGGAAGAATCCTGAGATTACCGGGCAGTGAAAAGTCGAACATCTGGTTGAATCCGAACACCGCGAAGGCGGTATGAAACGCAATTCCGGCGCCCAGCATTCCGCCCAGATGTTCATACAGCCAGGCATGCCGGGAAATACGCTTACCATTCAGATACCGCAAAGTGCCAATGCCACCGAGAATTCCAAGTGGTGAGAGTGCCAGCAAGATGATTTTCGAATCGGGATTGAACAGGAGCGCAAAGGCCACCACGATCACGGTGGCGAGCATGGACAGGTAAGCCAGTGCAACGCGCAGGGGTGTCCGCAGACTGTCAGGGTTTTTTTTTGTAACCAGTACGCCGATCGCATGATGCACAGAAATAAAAGTTACCAGTGCCAGGTAGCCCAGAAATATCAGGAAGCCAAACGCGTTGGGTTCCGACCACGGCCTGAGACCCTGCCACCAGTAATCGATCAGATGATAGCCCACTGAAACGGCTGCCAGGGCCAGAACAACGTACGCGCACCATTTAAACATCTTGCCGAACCGGACGTGATTGATGCCGCCTTTACGGGTAAACACAGGAATCCAGAAGACAGCAAGACCAGTGAAACCGGCGATCACGTGAAACAGACGGACGGATTCGATAAATGTCATGATTGTCTCCTACTATATAACTTATTATATAGCATAGATAATCAGGTATGTAAATGATTATATAGCTCAACACGATGATTTGCGCGGGTATCGCCTCTCCTGATTCAACGGGTTATGGTACTGCTACGATTTTTGAAAGTTTTTGAGGATCCCTGTTCATGTTGCTGCGTTCCGTCCTGTTTGTGCCTGGGGGCAACGAAAAAATGCTTGCCAAATGCGCTTCGCTGGAAGCTGACGTCATCATGTTGGATCTTGAAGATGCCGTCGTGCCGTCGCGCAAGGAACTGGCCCGTAACCTGGTGGCAGAATTGATTGCAGGTGCCGACAGCACGTTACGCAAACGACTGTGGGTACGTGTAAATGCCTGGCAAAGCGGCTTGCTGGAAGATGATCTGAGTCAGATTGGACCGTTGATGCCAACCGGCTATCTGTTACCAAAGGCCCGATCCGCACAGGATGTCACTGATCTTGACCGGTTGCTCGATGAACTTGAATTATCCGATGAGCATCAGCGCTCACGCATCATTGCCATGGTCACGGAAGTGCCCGAGGCATTGCTGAATATCGGCAGCTATCATGCATCCATACCGCGCCTGGAGGGTATGTCCTGGGGCGCTGAGGATCTGGCAGCTGCGCTGGGCGCCAATGCCAACCGCAATTCTGACGGTAGCTGGATATCAACATTTGAATTCGCGCGCACCCAGTGTTTGATTGCCTCTGCAGCCTGTGATGTTGCGGCGCTCGACACGGTATACACCAATTATCGGGATACCGATGGATTGCGTGAGTACGCCACCGTTGCAGCGCGCGATGGATTCGACGGAATGCTGGCGATCCATCCTGAACAGGTCGCAGTGATCAATGCGGCGTTTACTCCGTCGCAGGACGATGTTGACGCGGCTCGGGAGGTGGTGGCTGCATTTGCAGGGAGTCCGCACGCCGGCGCTGTTGGCC
>JABDLQ010000055.1 GCA_013002925.1 Gammaproteobacteria bacterium
ACTCGGACGACTCGCTGCCGTGCAAAGTACGGTTGAATGTGAGTGCCCTCACCACCTGGTGGAGCTTGTCGACAGTTTGACTGTTTTTGAAGAGTACAGCGCCCACTGCGAAAGTCGGAACAATGAGGACGCCGCGTTGCATGCGTATTTGCATAGAATTACTGCGCAGGCACGCGCGTTAATTGAAGAAGCGCTTGATCGCGTGGTCCAGGCAGAGGGGCTGGATCCCGGACCCGGTTGAAGTGGTTCGGTTTGGCCGTTAGTTAATTGATGACATGATGTATATATATTGTCTATATTAAAATTTGACAAAACCTAGACATTTAGATAACCTAGTTGCTGTTCAGGTAATAAATTAGCACCCGGGAGGGGTTATCAAATGAAAAGGTCAATACATAAGCCACTGACATTTCTGGGCTTGTTGCATGTAGTCATCGGTTTTTCGTTGTTTCTGGCAAGTTCGGCCATTGCCGATGGTGAAGAGGAGGCAGATACGTTTGTCAACGGCATGGATATCGTGGCAACAGCCATTGCTACCGACGAATTTAATACGTTGACTACAGCGCTGGAAGCTGCCGATTTGGTGGAAACGTTGCAGGGACCTGGACCATTCACGGTGTTTGCGCCGACCGATGCTGCATTTGCGAAGCTTCCCGAGGGCACGCTGGAGACTTTGCTGAAGCCGGAGAACCGTGCCGAGCTTGTTGCTCTTTTGACCCACCACGTGGTGCCGGGTCGTGTGACTGCGAAGCGTGCCGCCGAAATGTCCAGGGCAAAAACCGCCAATGGTTCTTACGTCTCGCTCTTCGCTGAGGGCGGCGATGTGAAGGTGGATTACGCCAGTGTTATTTCAGCAGACGTTATTGCGTCAAACGGCGTGATCCACATCATAGATGCGGTGGTGGTGCCGTAGTGGAACGGGGTGCTTTGGATTGTGAAGGGGGCTTGTCCGGCAGGTTCAATAACCGTGCTCGGAGCGCGGTCTTGTCAGATCGCCGCGCCGCGGCCGTCGGAATCAGGCGGGTGGAGCAGGGGCCGGCTGGAGCGCAACACGTCGCGAGCATCGATCCGGCTGAAGTTGCATTCTACAACCAACTGGCTGACACATGGTGGGACAAGGCTGGGCCTTTCTGGCCTCTGCATCGACTAAACGGCCTGCGCACCAAATGGCTGCTCGACCGGCTCTGTAAGCATTTTGGTTTGGATGCCGAAGCGCCACGTCCGCTCACCGGGCTGAGCGTACTGGACATCGGCTGCGGTGGCGGTATTTTGTCAGTTGCCCTCGCATCCCTTGGTGCACGCGTGCACGGCATTGATGTGACCGAACGCAATATCTTTACGGCCAACCACCACGTATCGACGAGTGCTGAGCTCCAGGACCTTGATATTCGCTTTGATGCAACGAGTGCCGAAGAGTTGGCGCGGCGCGGCGCCCGGTATGACGCTGTGTTAAGTATGGAAGTGGTTGAGCACGTAGCTGACCTTCAGGGTTTCATCAGCGCCAATTGCGCTTTAACCCGGCCAGGCGGCGTACTGGCGCTGTCAACAATCAACCGAACGCTGCGCTCATGGTTGTTCGCGATCATCGGCGCCGAATACATTCTAAGATGGTTGCCGCAGGGCACTCACCAATGGTCGAGATTTCCCCGCCCCGGCGAACTCGCTGATTTACTGAAAAGCAATGGACTGGCCATTGACCGATACACCGGCGTGGCGGTAAGTCCCCTGTCCCGGCGTTTTAGTCTGACATCAAACCTGGCCGTCAACTACATGCTAACAGCAAAGTCCAATCCCCAACTTCGCGGATCGGAATCAGGTCCGGTAAACAACACAACACGAGGAAACGACAAATGAAGACGCCATCCCGACGACAGTTCCTGAGGAATCTTGGTGCTGCCGCTACGGCTGTGCCTATGCTGACCATCTTCGAGGCGAATGCCGACGGTGTGTCGTCAGCGCGTCTGAACGAGGATGATGCTGCTGCAAAAGCACTCGGCTATCGACACAGCGTTGCCGACGTCGACGTGACCAGGTATCCACGCAGCAAACCTGTGAACGGGGTGCAGCCCAATTGCGCAAACTGCGTTTTGTTTCAGGCGCGGGCCGAAAAGGAGTGGGGCGGTTGCACTATTTTCCCGGGCAAGGACGTGAATGCTGCCGGTTGGTGCAGCGCGTGGGCTGCCAAGCCTTGATAGCGAAGCCATTAACAGGCGACTAAACAAACATCAAACACGAGGAAACTCCAATCATGAGTTTTGAACTCCCCGCGCTGCCGTATGAACGCGATGCGCTTGAACCTCATATTTCAAAGGAAACAATTGATTACCATTACGGCAAACATCATCAGGCCTATGTAGCAAAGCTCAATGCGGCATTGAAGGACAGCGTGCATGCGACTGATTCGCTGGAAGCGATAGTACGGAACAGCACCAGCGGATTGTTCGATAACTCTGCCCAGGTGTGGAACCACAGCTTTTACTGGGACTCGATGTCGCCCTCGGGCGGCGGCCAGCCTGGCAAGCTGCTGGCTGACCGGCTTACTGCGGATTTTGGTTCTGTGGCCGCTTTCATCGAGCAGTTCAGCACAGCGGCGCTGGGGCGTTTTGGCTCGGGATGGGCGTGGCTTATTCAACGTCCGGATGGGACCTTGGCCATCACCACGACAGCCAACGCAGACACACCCTTGATTGGGCCGGATACACCACTTTTAACCTGCGATGTCTGGGAGCATGCCTATTACATTGATTGTCGCAACGACCGCGCTGCCTACCTTGACGCGTGGTGGAACGTGGTGAATTGGGAGTTTGCCGAAGCCAATGCCAATCTCGACTGAGCGCAGGGGCAGGGGCACGATCCCGATGGCACCGCAGTCACCACGTCTGATGCACTGGATTTTGCTTGGCGTACTGGCGGTGCTTTGGGGCAGCGCGTTCGCTGGCACAGAAGTGGCGCTGCGTTCATTCAGTCCGGTGACTATTGTCGCTGGCCGTGTGTTAGTTGGTGCATTGCTGCTGATTTGTTATGTGAGGCTGTCGGCGCGAAAGATGCCGGCGGGCGCCAGGCAGTGGCGTTGGATAGTTGCCATGGCAATCGTTGGTAATGTCGTGCCATTTTACCTGATTGCCTGGGGCCAGCAGCGAGTCGACTCCAATATCGCAGGAATTCTGATGGCTGTGATGCCGCTGATGGTGGTTGCTCTGGCACATCGATTTGTTCCGGGCGAGCGCGTTGATGCACGGCGGGTCAGTGGTATGCTCGTCGGTCTCGCTGGAGTTGTCATGTTGTTGGGTGTCGACGGCGCCTTGCCGTGGGGTGGCAATGGTTCCCTGGCTGGCCGCCTGGCGATTCTCGCCGGTGCGATGTTTTACGCAGTCAATGTGATTATGGCTCGGCTGGCACCGCCAATGGACTCTTCCGCCACCGCTGCGGGCGTGACACTTGTGGCTGCTATTCTGATCGTGCCGGTTGCGCTGTTTACCGCGTCACCTGCTGGGAACGTGGAGTCGGCATCCATTCTTGCAGTAATACTGCTTGGCGCACTGGCGACAGGACTGGCTACGGTGATCTACTTCGAAATCGTGCGTCAGGCCGGTCCGGCCTTCCTGTCGCTGATCAATTACCTTGTTCCGGCATGGGCTGTGGTAGCAGGTGGGGTGTTGCTGGGCGAGAGTTTGCAAGCTACTTCTTTAGTGGCGCTGGCTATTATTTTTGCAGGTGTATTGGTTTCGCAGCGCAGCGAGTGCAAATTGCGGACTAGTGCAAAACCACAGGTTGCTGCAGCAGGTACAAATTGATGCCGGAGGGACCGGAAATGCGCCGCGCAGCCGACGAACTCGCCGCTATATTGCTGCGGCGCAAGGCGCAGGCGGTGCGCTTCGGTTTGGAACCATTACGCGCTTACGAGAGTATACTCACCGGGCGGCGCATCACCGAAGTAGCTTGCCGTGGCAAAGCGGTGCTGTTGCGTTTTGGCGGCGGTAATACTATCTATGCACATAATCAGTTGTACGGGCGATGGTATGTGCAGCCGCGCGGTGGACGACCACGAACGAACCGCCAATTGCGTGTGTGTATCGATACGCGGGAGCACTCTGCGCTGCTTTATAGTGCATCGGATATCGGCATCTATGACGAGGACAGTCTCGCCAGGCACCCGTATCTTGCAAAACTCGGCCCAGAGGTTCTCGATCCGCACATTGACGCTGGTGCGATTGAGCGACGCCTCGCCAGCCGGGTTTTTTACCGGCGCAGTCTCGCTGCACTTTATCTGGACCAGTCCTTTCTGGCGGGTGTTGGTAACTACTTGCGTAGCGAAATTTTGTTTGTGGCGCGCATCGACCCCACGTTAAGGGCATTGGATCTTGACCGTAATGATCGTCGTCGGCTTGCCCGCGCCTCGCTTGCGATACCGCGTCGCAGTTATGAGACCGGCGGTATCACCAACTCGCCGGCCAACGTACGTCGCCTGCATGCCGCTGGTCAGAAACGCGGTAAGTACCGTTTCTGGGTGTTTGGCAGCGCCGGTAAGCCTTGCCAGATATGTGGATCAGAAATCGCACGCATTCAGCTTTCCGGGCGGCGCTTGTACTTCTGCCCTGTCTGCCAGGGTTATTGATATGAAATCCGGTATTGGAATTCCTTACGAGCAAAGATCAGGAGAGTCAGCGTGGCTTTGAAATCATCAGAATTATCACGGCACTCACGCATGCGCAGTGCGCGCAAACTGCTATTGGTGCTTGGCGACCAGCTTGATCCGGGAATGGATGCTCTTGACAATCTGGATCGCGAAAAGGATGCCATTCTGATGGCCGAGGTGCGCGAGGAGGCTGAAGTCGCACCGAGTCACCGGCAGCGCACGACATTATTCCTGGCAGCAATGCGTCACTTTGCTCTGGAACTAATCGATAAGGGCTTTCGTGTGCGTTACGTGCAATTGGACAGTAGCGCCAACACGCAGGCGCTGGGCCCTGAGCTTGCTCGTGCAATCAGTACACTGAATCCTGAATGTGTACAGGTCGTGCAACCAGGCGACCATCGGGTGGAGGCATCGCTAGTCAAGGTCGCGAGAGAGAAAGATGTCCCGCTAAACATTATGGAAGATGAGTCATTCACTTGTACGCTGGACGAGTTCAATGCATGGGCCAGCGACGGGCGAAAGTCTCTGGTGATGGAGTATTTCTATCGCGAGCGGCGGCGCGCGCTTAATGTGCTTGTTGAGGGCAACGGGAAACCTGTCGGCGGTAAATGGAATTTCGATGATGAGAACCGCAAATCGTTTAAGAACCCGCCCGACATCCCACGGCCTTACCAGCCCCGCCCGGATGAAATTACCAGGGAAGTTATGGCGTTGGTCGAGCGCACCTGGCCCGATGCGTGGGGGAGGATGGATAGCTTCCACTGGCCGGTTACCCGGGATGAGGCGTTGCGCGCACTACGCGATTTTGTCGACAACCGGCTCGCCAGTTTCGGCGACTATGAAGACGCGATGTGGGCCGGTGAACCAGTCTTGTATCACTCGCGCATTGCGAGCTGTCTTAATCTGAAATTGATCCGGCCCCGGGAATGCGTCGACGCCGCAATCGCAGCATACGAAGATGGGCGTGCTGCAATCAACAATGTAGAGGGCTTTGTGCGTCAGATTATTGGCTGGCGTGAGTTTATCCGCGGCGTTTATTACCGTGAGGGCGCCGATTACTCAAAGCGCAACGGGCTCAGACAACAGGGCGATTTGCCCCGGTTTTACTGGACTGGCGAAACAGAAATGAACTGCATGAGCCACTGCCTGAATGAAGTGCTCGACAATGGCTGGGGACACCATATCCCAAGACTCATGGTGTTGGGCAACTTTGCGATGACGTCGGGAGTAAACCCAGCGCAAGTCAATGAGTGGTTCCTGGCCATGTATGTCGACGCGGTAGATTGGGTTACCGCGCCTAATGTTATCGGTATGTCTCAGCATGCTGATCACGCGGTCGTGGGTACAAAACCCTATGCGGGCAGCGCTAACTATATCAATCGGATGTCGAACTATTGCAAGGGCTGCAAATATAACCCGAAGCAGCGTAAAGGCGAGGATGCTTGTCCCTTCAATGTCTTCTACTGGGATTTTATGATCCGGCATCGAAAGCGGTTTGCTGATAATCGCCGTATGCAGATCGCGCTGAAAAACGTAGACCGTTTGCCAGACGACGAGCGCAAGGCGATACGCAAGGCGGCGCAACGGTTACATGCCGAGTTTGAGATCAAAAAGCGCGCATCGTCACAGTAAGGCTGTGCAGAAACAACCATTCCCCTCCAGAGTAAATTGAAATTATTGGACAGGCACAAGCAGAGAAATTATTGGACAGAAATTATTGGACGACAAATTATTGGACAGGCACAAGCAAATTAAATTATTGGACAGGCACTAAATTATTGGACAGGCACAAAACCACATTTTTCAGCTAATTTTGCAAGTTGCCAACATGCCCGATGGAAACTATCTTGGCGTACATGCCTCAACCCAGAAATCAGCTGGTCTGTGCCGAGATCACCCCGTACTACCACATCTCCACACGCTGTGTCCGCAGAGCGTTTCTGTGCGGTCAGGACCAGCAGACGGGCCGGTGTTTTGAGCACCGACGCCAGTGGATAGAAGACCGTATCCGGCTCCTGTCGTCGGTGTTTGCGATCGATGTGTGTGCCTATGCCGTGATGAGCAATCACTATCACCTGGTAGTCAGACTAAACCCTGAACAGACCGGAAAGTGGTCTAATTTCGAGGTGCTGCGGCGCTGGCGCACCCTTTTCAAAGGCCCGTTACTCATCCAGAAATATGCCCGGGACGAAGCTCTGTCGCCGGCTGAATGGGAGACGGTCCAGTCGACTCTGGCGGTGTATTCACAACGCCTGGGGAATTTGAGCTGGTTCATGAAATGCCTCAACGAATCGATTGCCCGTCAGGCCAATGCCGAGGATGAGGTTACCGGACATTTTTGGGAGGCGCGATTCGCTTCGCAGGCTTTGTGCACGGATGATGCGCTACTGACGTGCATGGCGTACGTGGATTTAAACCCGGTACGCGCGGGGATAGCGGCGACACCGGAGCAATCGCGCTATACCAGTCTATATGAGAGGCTCAACCGGCGATGGCCGCTGGGGCGATCAATGTGTGATGTCGCTAAAGACCAGGGACTGCGAGGCTTTGACTTGGCGATCAAACCGTTATTGGGATTTGGTGACAGGAACAGCCCAAGCAAGAACAACGATACAAACACAAACAACCTGCCTATATCATTCACCGACTATGCAGAGCTGGTTGACTGGAGTGGTCGCGCGTTGAGGGCGGGTAAGCGTGGCGCGATTGCCGTGCACGTCGCACCGGTGCTTGAGAGGCTGAATCTCAGTGAAGATCAGTGGTTCAACGCAACCAGGGGCTTTGAAGTGCTTCATCGTCGCAAGGCGGCGGTGGTTATAGCCGGGAAATAAGAATAACACTGCGTCGCAAATCAGGCAGCCCGCCTGAGGCATGAGTGCGCCAGTCCAATATACGGCATGAAAGCACAAACGACCGATCGAGATCTGTGCAAGCATTTTAGGCAACTATTGCATACCAAATCACTCTGAGTACAATTTAGTGCCTGTCCAATTGACCGCACAAGTGACCGTGCGGGAGTCGTTCCTAATGAACTTTGCTTTCCAGCCGGCTTGGTGGTTTGACCGATTGCACTGGGGATGCATGATGCAGAATCATTTTCCAGCCATCGTCGGTAATTTGATAAATATTCGTGACCTGGACACGAAACTCGCTGGCGTCCTGGCGCAGTACTTCGATGCCGGTATGCACGGACAGCGCCGGGCCCTGTGTACTCT
>JABDLQ010000094.1 GCA_013002925.1 Gammaproteobacteria bacterium
ACGCTATACAGCAGCATCCCTGAGACTTGAAGGCAACACAAGAGTGGACGATTGTTGCGCCCAGACCCTCCGGGTTCCGGAGGTGGCCCGTCTGCAGGACGCACAGTTTATTCTCTCTCCCTGACCCCCTCACCGGAGGGTCGCCTGGGAGGCTGCCGACCGGTTCGGTCCCACAAGGGCAGAGGATATCACCCGGCGTATCGAGCACTCATGTTTGTATGCTGACGCCCCGGCAGGCCTGTGACTAACGGCCCCTTACATTTTCGAAGCGCGACAACAGACTCCGGAAATCCGACCTTTTCCGACAGCATCTGGTGCATTCTGTCCGGGCTGTTATAGCTACAAACAAACACATTTATTGCGTCCACTGTTTTTGGCTTCATACAGCGCTTTGTCCGCCCGTTTGTAAACTGTTTGCGGTGTATCCCCGGCTCGAAACTCTGTCAACCCGCAGGAAATAGTGATCTGCAATGGTGAGCCGCCATGCTGAAACGCAGTTGCCGCAACGCTTTCGCGTAGCCGGTTGGCGAGCATCTCGGCAGTATCCAGCTCGGTAGATGGAAACAGCACCACGAATTCTTCACCGCCAATACGCGCTACAAAATCTTCGGTACGGGTCTGCTTTGACAGCATACCAGCAATAACCTTAAGCAAGCGATCGCCGGTCTGATGACCATATTTGTCATTGACTGTCTTGAACAGATCAATATCCCAGATGGTGTAAACCAGCGGCTGCGAATGTCGCAACCAACGCTGGAACTCCTCCTGTAGCCGGCGCTCATAGGCATAGCGGGTATGGACGCCAGTCAGCGTATCAAACATCAGGCGACTTTCCTGATCAACACAGCGCTGTGCCAGCTGCGAGGTGCGCATTTTCAGCTTATAAATTTCATTCCGCAAAGCGACGTTGCGCTCGTCCGCATCGTTGCGCCGGTTTTTTTCGCGTTCCCGAAACTCTTTAAGCTGTTCTGCAATCGAATCCAGGCGAACCTGCACACGCACCTTGAGATCGTCAAGGTCATGCGATACCTGCATGTCTGCCTGCAGGCCTTCGACCTGCTGCTCTACATTTTCGCCAAATTCTACACTCTCTTCTTCGCGCCCCTGACTTTCTGCTTCGTGCCATCGGGTCCATTGCTCAAACTGCGCAAGTTGTTGAGTGACCTGTTCCAGAAACTCTTCGAGCTCATTTTTTTCATGTTCGATCGACTCGATCATGCCGGTAATGGCAGCTGCCAGTGAGCTGAGAGGTTCGTCCCAGTCTTCGATATCCGCGCCTGTACGCAGACGCTGTTCAAATTCATCGATGGTTTCGGCAAGTGCGGGAACTTCACGAATATGATTTGTGAGTCGAGTCAGGACTGAGCGCACAACAGGCGTTGGATCGCGTGGTGCATCTCCCGTCGCTGCGCTACTGGCATCCAGCAGACGGTTTAACTCGCCACCAAGATCTTTGAGGGTCTGCGCGCGGGTAGCAAGCGAACCGGTTTCAAAGCCATCGATAAAACGGCGCTGATCGGCGTGCGATAGACCCAGGTCTGCGACAAAACCAGACAAGTCGATAGCAGCGGTTTCTGAAAGTTGTTTTTCATGATCTGCGACGGCGCCCGACAAACCATCCAGTAACCGCAGCAGCTCGTCGCCACCGGCCCGTGCCTTGATCGACGTGCGGATGTCGTCCAGCCGTTGGTCAACCTGCGGATCACGCCCTAAAGCAGCAATTGCCAGGCGATTGGCCACGCTGCGCAGCGCATCTTCCAGCGTCCGCCAGTCGCTCTGCTTGTTTTCAAGTTCGTTTAAAAGGTCGCGGTACTTGACCTTCCAGTCTTCCCGATCGGCTGTTCCCTGCATGCCTGCTCACCTGCGCTTTCACTCCTGATATTTTATAGCGGCAGACGCAAGCATTTTGTGAGGCAGACCCTGTTCCTGACAATTACCTGCGGTCGCCTTTATTGTGCTGCGCGGCGATTTAAAGTGAATAGCTCCAGTGGTTTACCGTTACGTGACGAATGTCACGCACGCTCCTTTGGCAGGTATGCATACTATCAGTCGTATAAGAACTGCTGATTGACATGGATTATGTCAATAAGGAAAAAAGATGAAGAATCACCGACCACAAATCGATGAGGATGTGCAAAGAAAAGCCGCGCTGGACGCGTTCGGTATCCTGGGTACCCTCCCGGAGGAACGTTTTGACCGCTACACGCGGTTGACGCGCCGACTTCTCAATGTGCCTGTTGCTCGCGTCAGTCTGACCGCCGCGAGCGCACTGACCGGAACAACTGCCGACGACACTCCGCTTATCGATGACCCGAACGTACGATTTTACGCCGGTTGCCCGCTGAATGCACCGGACGGTCGGCGCCTGGGAACATTGAGTGTGATTGACAGCAAGCCACGTGCATTGAACAACAGCGACATGGATGCACTGCGTGATATTGCTGCCATGGTTTCCAGCGAACTGTCCAGTTTACAACTGGCAAACATCGATGAATTGACAGGGCTGGCCAATCGCCGGGCATTTTACATGATTGCAGACCAGTGTCTGCGCATGTGTGCCCGTGACCGCCGCCAGGCCGCTCTACTGATGATTGATCTGGATGACTTCAAGTTGATCAACGACACCATGGGGCACGCTGACGGTGACAAAGCGCTGGTCGATTTTGCCCAAACATTAAGAAATACCTTTCGACATTCAGATGTTATTGCACGACTTGGTGGCGACGAATTTTGCGTTTTGTTAACGGACACCGGACTTGACAATGCATGGCAATGCGTCGAGCGGCTGCGCAACGATGTTAACGAAAAAAACCTGTTGGCAAAACGCCCACACGGTCTCAAATTCAGCGTCGGCGTCATTCAGTGGGAGCGCGACCGACACCCCTGTGTCGCTGATTTGCTGCGCGAAGCTGACCGGCTCATGTACACACGCAAGCGCGCCAAACAGCAGCCTGGCAAAGCAACGCTGTCTGACCAGCCGCGCAAAGGGCCACAAGAAGTTATGCACGGCGGGGAGCAGAAACTTCCTGCATGAGATGCCACCGGGAATTACCTCCGACGTGGTGTTAAACACAAGTGATCCGGGAACGATCCGGAGGCGAGCAAATTCGATCTGCACTTGTGAACATGGGACTACGATGATTGTCCCGATTTGAACACGCGGTATCGACCGCCAAATGATGTACCAAATGATGTACCAAACGATGTAATTGAAACTTTTGATGAGGATTTACAGGCTATGGAAACTACTGTCGTCGAAGATCGTTCTGCAATCGATCGGGCTACTTTCGCATTCGTAGAGGATCTTGCAGCTGCCCTTAACGGACGTGAGCCCATTGATATTCCGTCCTTTCCCAATATCGCGATGCGTGTCAAGAAAGTGCTGGAAGACCAGAACAGTTCGTCTGAAAAAATCGGTCGCGTCGTGGGATCGGAACCGGGTCTGGCGTCACGGCTGTTGAAAATGGCCAATTCAGCCGCACTCAACACATCGGGTCGGCAGGTCCTTGACATAAAAACAGCGATTAACCGGCTCGGACATGACCAGATACGTTCTTCCGCCATGTCGTTTGCCATGAAAAACCTGATGGACTCGCGTACCGTTACCGAGCTAAAACCGTTTCTGACCGAGTTATGGAACCACAGTATTCAGGTCGCGGCGATTGCTTATGCACTGGGACAGCGCACCGCCGGCGTCAAGCCGGACGAGGCGATGTTTGTCGGCCTCGTGCATGACATTGGCAAGCTGTACATTCTGACCCGAATCGAATCCTATCCGGACCTGTGTTCATGCTCTGACACGATGGATCATATTATGAACGACTGGCACACGTCGATTGGAAAATCGATTCTCGAAAACTGGGATTTTCCCGAGCATGTGCAGCACGCGATTGAGCAACACGAAGATCAGAACCGGCAGATCTACGCCGATCCGGACCTGACCGATGTCATCATTGTTGCCAACTTGTTTGCCAATCATTCTGACAGCAACAACTGTCTGCTGGACTTTGCGTCTGTCGCTTCGTGTCAGCGCATGGGTATCGATGTGCCGGAGTTTCAGGAAATCATGGTGGAATCGCAAAAAGAGATCAACGAGCTCGAGAACGCCCTGCGCGGGTAGCTCCGCAGCCTGGAGTATGGCGCGCCTGACGCGTGCCGCCAACACTTGCCACGCGCGATTGTTCTGAATAAACGCTTCACATCGCCAACCGGCAGGGCGATCATTCCGCATGCACCCCGGCCGACTGCAATGGCAACCGGAAGGCCACAGCGTTTCCTCCGGGTGTTTAGGCAACACCTCATATATCACCATTTTCACTATAAGCCCACGCTAAGGTTAATCTCCTGCGTCTGGCCAGATTCAGCGCATGTGAGGTGCCGTGCTGGTTTATCAGCAATTCCCGTGGCAAGGTATAACTTCGCCAATGACCAGAGAGCGCCGCGAAAATGGTGCCAGGACAGGAGGGGCCATGCTGTTAAATCCACACAAACACGACCGTCATTACCACGACGAGACATCCCGGCAGATCATGCGGAAAACCATCGAGTTTTTCGAGAACAAGGGGCTGCGACGCATCAAGGAAGACGATCACGAGCGTGTCTGGTACGCAGATTTTCTCGATTTTGTCGGTCGCGAACAGATCTTCGCCAAACTCATGACCCCATCGTCATATGCAGACGGTGCGAAGGACATGCGGTGGGACACCTGGCGTATTTGTGAATTCAACGAGATTCTGGGCTTTTATGGTCTCGGATACTGGTACACGTGGCAGGTGAGTATGCTCGGCCTCGGACCAATCTGGATTTCAGACAACGAAGTGATCAAACAGCAGACCGCCGGATTGCTACGGGATGGTCATATTTTTGCATTTGGATTGTCTGAAAAAGAACACGGTGCCGACATCTATTCCTCTGAGATGACGCTGTACCCACAGGAAGATGGCACTTATCGAGCACGTGGCCGCAAGTACTATATTGGTAATGCCAATAAGGCTGGCCTGGTTTCCACGTTCGGTAAAATTGACGGCACTGATGATTATGTGTTTTTTGTCGTTAGTCCGCAGCACGACAACTACGAGTGCGTAAAGAACGTCTGTAACTCTCAAAATTATGTCGCCGAATACGCCCTGCACGATTATCCGATCACCGACACCGAAATTCTCTCCCGTGGCCGCGACGCCTGGGATGCATCGTTGAATACCATCAATATCTGTAAATACAACCTGGGCTGGGCCTCCATCGGTATTTGTACACATGCTTTTTATGAGGCTATCGACCACGCCAGCAAGCGCCGTCTTTTTGATAGCTATGTCACAGACTTTCCGCATATTCGCCAACTCTTTGTTGACGCCTATGTACGCCTGATGTCGATGAAACTGTTTGCCCTGCGTGCCGCCGATTACATGCGCGCGGCATCGAATGAAGACCGGCGCTATTTGTTGTACAACCCGATGGTGAAAATGAAAGTCACGACTCAGGGCGAGATGGTGATCGATCACCTGTGGGATGTCATCGCCGCCAAAGGATTTGAAAAGGACATGTTTTTTGAGATGGCGGCCCGTGATATTCGTGCGCTACCAAAACTCGAAGGGACCGTACACGTAAATATGGCATTGATCATCAAGTTCATGGGCAATTATTTTTTCAAGCCCGGCGAATTTCCCGATATTGCACAGCGTGATGAACCGGCCGATGACGAATTTCTGTTCGACCAGGGGCCAACAAAGGGGCTAGGCAATATCCGGTTTCACGACTATCGCACGACGTATGCGGGCGTTGATTTGCCTAACGTTAAGGTGTTCAAAAAGCAGATCCGGTACCTCAAGTCATTGTTGGCAGTTGCCCGCCCGTCCCGCGATCAGGCCAAAGATATTGATTTTCTGCTCAACCTGGGCGAGCTGTTTACGTTGGTCGTTTACGGTCAGCTCATTATTGAAAATGCAAAAATATATTCCCTCGGCGATGAGGTGCTGGATCAGATCTTTGATGTCATGGTACGTGACTTTTCGCGATATGCGCTGCAGCTCTATGGCAAACCAATCACCAGCAAACGTCAACAGTTGCTGCTGCGCCGAATGATCCGGCGGCCTGTCGTCGATACCGCACGCTTTGACAAAGTGTGGACCGAGCATGTGTCTACCCTGCATGGGGCTTACACTATGAATGAAGAACCAGTTTCAAAACCAAAGAGCAGTGTAGCCGACGTCGCCTGAGCCCGGACCCCATGTCATCGGCAAATCGTGCGCCTGCGTGCGAGCCACGCGTGGCGTGTAGCGCTGCTCACCACGACCAGGCGGCACGAACGCTGCTCAATGATGCGTGCTGCAGATGCTTTCAGACTGCACAACCAGGTACCGGTCGGACATGCAGCTCGATTATGGGGCGATTACCATCTCCAGCAGACGGTGTCGAAAAAAGCGAATTGCCGGGGCAGCTACGGAGTTCGCAAACCGTGTGCTAACCTGGCGTAAGCAGTACCGGCATCCCCATCCATGGCCAGATTTTCCAGACGAACACGGTGATGACGAGAATGAGCATCACGCTGGCCGGTACACCAGCGAGAAAAAAGCGCCCGGTTGTAAACTGTCTGGAATTGTAGGCAATCGCATTTGGCGCAGCGCCAACCAGCAATAAAAACGGCATTCCGGCTACTGCCAGGGACGTAAACAAAATCGGCTCCGGAGCAACCCCCATGAACGGCGCGATGACCAGTGCCACTGGCAAGGAAATTGCAATGGCGGCGACGTTCATGATCAGGTTGGTCATGACCAGCACAAACACCCCGACGCCAATGATAAACGCAAGCGCTGGGGCATTTGTTAAAAAGCTCAGCCAGTGCATTGCCAGCCATCTCGCAGCTCCCGTTTGCCACAGACAGAAGCCAATGCTCATAGCCCCGCCAAACAACAAAATGATATTCCAGGACACGCTTTCCAGATCACGTGCACGCAATATTCGCAGCGCAAAGAACAGTACCGTGGCACTCAGAATGACTGCGCTTTTGTCAATACCGGACAGCGCTGGTACAAAGTGTCGCAGCCCCATGAGCAACACCGCGCCAAGAGTGATCACGATTGCAGCAATTTCCCGGGCGCTCATTGGTCCGAGTTTTTCGTACAAGGCTTTGGCCCGTTCGCGCAGCCCCGGGATCACTGCACGTTCCGGAGAAAACACCACCAGCACATAGAGCCACAGCAGAAACACCATGGTGATGCCTAACGGCGCCATGTACCAGGTGAGTTCAAAAAAATCGATTTCGCGGCCCGCCAGCTCACGAAAAAATCCGATACCCACGGCGCTGCGTGCGGCACCAAACAGGGTAATGATGCTACCGGCGCCGGCCGTAAAGGCCATACCCACAAACAGACCTGCACCAAAACGTGTGACCTGATCATCTTCCGAATAGAGGTGATGTATCGCCATCAACACGGGAAACACGGAAGCGGCCACGGCTGTATGCGCCATGACCAGTGTCATCGCCGCGGTTAACGTAAACGCGCCGAGATAAATATTCCGGGTCTTTTCCCCCACAGCGATCAGCATTGCGTAGGCAAGTCGGCGCGTCAAACCGGTCTGGGTAAACACCAGGCCGACAATCACTGAACCGAAGATAAACCACACGGACGGGTCGAAGAAATCGGTCCAGGCAACCCGCGGCTCGCGTATGTTGAATCCCGCCTGGGCAACGCCAATCGCAATCGCTGTAATGCCAATCGGGATAACTTCAAATACCCACCACACTGCCGCCAGCATAAATAGCGCCAACGCCAGTTGCGCTTCACGATCGAGACCCACCGGGGCACCGTCTGGCGTCACCGCATCAGGCAAATCTGGCCACCAGGCCGTCACACCAAATGCCAGCAGGCCCAGGAGCATCCAGAACCAGCGCCACAACTCCTTGTTTTGCATCAGCGTTCCGAGTCGCCCGGCGACAGGTGGCAACGTTGCGGCGGCATCATCTGCCTGTACAGAATCTTTTGTCGGCATCAGAGTTTGAGTATGCGATGGATCTGGCTTAGCAATTCGACCGTTCGTACTACGCCGAGAACCTGTCCGTTTTCCATCACCGGAAGGATATGGCTGTGAGTTTGAGCGGTTTGTTTTATGAGCTCCATCAGGTCGTCATCGGCCTCCACGACGGCGCCAATATCATGCATCACTGTAGCGACCGGGGCCTGAGCATTAGCCGATAGCACTTTGTGCTCTTCGTCCCTGAAAAGATCAGCCAGATCCAGATCAACCGGTGGCACAATATCAAAATGCGCTTCGGCATGCGGCTCTTCCTGGCGCGTCAGAAACCCGGGTAACAGACCACAGATAATATGCCTCCGGCGCACGACACCGACCAAAGCCTGTGCCTCATCAAATACCAACAGTATGCGCGGCAGTGACAGCTTTCCCTTGCGGTTTATCGCAGCGCCGACAAACGTTGCAATCGCCTCTGCCAAAGTGGCGTTCTCCCGAATGATCGGGTAGGCATCCAGCGGAATCATCAGATCGCGCGCCGTTCGCATTGGCTGATCGGAATCCTGCGTTTTGCTCATGCTGAGCTCGCTGTTAAGTTTACCTTGCCAAGATTAACAGCACATTGCGGCGAATTCGATAGCAGACAATCACGATTGACCCGGGAGTATTCGTATGCCGGCCGGCATTCTCGTATGCGGTGCTGCACAGGACGCAGTAACGCACCGACCTCCGAGCACAAGTTCTCTGTTTTAATTAATGCCGAGGTTTCGCTGAATTTTCGGTTTGCGGAGCTTCCAGATCAAAGAATCCACGATGTAATGATGAAAATTCAGTGTTTGATAGATCACCAGCACGGACATCGTGATGGTCAGCGAAAAGATTTTACTGACGGCATCAGTAAGAATGGAAGTGAATACGTAATAAACCAGCGTAGACAGTGTCAGGCAGGTTGCGATGTAAAGCAAAAAGCGTCCATTTTGGCTGATGGTCGATAAAAATTTCTGGGTTTCGCTGATCTTGCCATTAAAGCGGCGATTGTTATACAGCCACACAAACAGAATGTACTGGGCATTGTGCCAGATGTTGATACTCAACCATCCATAGTCAAGATTGCGCAAATAAATATAGGCGACAAAATAGATGGCGAAATGGCTCAGCACATACGCCACGTACGGGACCGCCAGCTTGCCGGCAAGATACGCCTTCACCTGCTCGACGAGCCACAGCACCAGCAAGAAGGCCGTCACAATGTAGACCGCTGTCAATACAATATCAGCAACAGGCAGTGTTTTTACCGGCACAAACAAAAACTGTGATGGTGAACGATGCGATGCAGCCAGAATTCCGGCGATGGGTACAGCGTAGAATGCGGCGCGTCGTATTAACGGATTGCCCAATTGCTTGTCTTTGGACTTGGCAGCGTATGCTTTGGAAATGCCTTCACTTTGGCGGGTGTAATGCCACCACTGCCAATACAGGTAGGTGGTGGTAATTGCCCACGGGCCAATCGATACACCCATCACCATCACAGCTACCGCGACTGCGGGCAGCAGGTAAAACACCAGCGCCTTGTGTTCAATCAGGCTCTGCTTGTCAAACGCCAGCCGCGTATAGGTTGAGATCACGTGGTGGTAACCGAGAATCCACAAATCGGCGATCAGGATCGGCATAAACAGGTTGTTGTCGTAGGTAACGAGTAAACCGGACGCAATGGCAATCACCGGAATTCCAACGATAAAAAACACGTCAAACCGGGGGTTTCTCAACAAACCCATCGTGGTGACTGCCTGCATGTTGCGTTCCTTTACTGCGCCTGGCGATTGCAATGGATTATGGAAACATACTGCAATTGCAACCATTTGCGCGTGATCCGTCTCACAAATTACCGGCCGCTGATGAGCGTTGACGGTTGCGCGACGGGTAAACAGGCCGCAACGCTACGGCAATGCTGAACGGTGCGCTGAATTTGTGGCCTTTGTCAGTGTACCGCGACAGGCGATCTCTCGGTACAGCAGACCAGCAGTGTACCTGGCATCCTGTGCAGAACCGGATATGGACGAATACCGGACACCCTACCGCCTGGCAACTGGCGGCACCACATCAACAATGACCGGCACAGATATGAACGAGGAGGTGGAGCGGGTCACCGCTGCTTGCCGGGCGTTTTGGACAAGCTTCAGTAAAAAAGGCGGCCCGGCTACAGGCTAAAGCGAAAGCCCAGCGCGTAGCTGCGGCTTTTGGCGGGGCGAGCGCCGTATGGCTGGCGGCCAACGATCGCTTTTTCACCACTCAGATTATCGACTCTGGCATAGACCGAAAGCCTGGGGCTGACCTGGTAGGCTGTAGAGATGTCCAGCAGCAGAAACTTATCGGTACGCTCGAAGTCTCCGCAGGACGCCCTGACACAAACCTCATCTACATAATTGGCGTTCAGGTAGGTACTCCAGCCTGCCTGCTCCCAGCCTAACGTCAGCAACAGCTGGTTTTTGGGAATATACGGCAACGGATCACCACGACTTACATCGCCAAAAAAATCCGTATCGGCGATGTCACTGTCAAACTGCCCGTCCAGCCAGGAATAACTCAGTGAGACTGGCAGCGAGTAGTAACCGGACTGTGACAAGTTGTAGTTAAGTTGTAGTTCGAGACCGGCAATGCTTGCTGCATCACCGTTAAATGCCGCACCAACCTCGCAATCTGAACCTGATGAGGAGGTGCATTCACCGAGAATATTGTCGTAGTCCGTCAGAAAAACGGCGGCATCAACGCTCAGACCGGCTGTCAGGTAACGCAGACCAACCTCGTAGTTGATGCTCTGTTCTTCATCAACATCAGGCGCGTTGCTGGGCGCCGTAAAGCCTTTGTGCACACCCCCGTAAAATGCCAGTTGCTCATTGACGGCGTAGAGCGCTCCGACGCCTGGCAACCAGACGCGCGTATTGTTCTTGCGCATACTGCGCAAATTGGCATCCGACCGGCTGGCCGGGTTTACCGTGTTCGCAGGGCGGATCTCCCATCGCGTTCGCTGCTGTCGAATATCTTCATATCGAATCCCAGGAGTGAACGCCCAGTTGCCAATACTGACACGGTCATATATGTGAAACGACAGTGCATCGGCTTCCTGAATACGGTTGCCGGCATTACCTGACAGCCCCATGTCCGCCAGTTCCAGCACCCCGTTTTTTTGGGTGTACGTGCTGTTGCGTTGCAGACGATCTTCCTCGTCTTCGTGATAGCGTATTCCCAGTTCAATTTCGTGTACAGCAGCACCGATGCTTTGCTCCCATTCAAGCCCCAGTTGTACGCCACGCGAGAAATATTCCCTGGCATTGGCGCGCAGCTGAATGGCACCGTTCGCCGTATCGCCACCATCCAGGATCGCCTGTAGCCCGGAGGCGCTCAGGTTACCAATGCCTGATCCCGTATTGACCGCCTGCACAACAGAGAACCAGCTGGTGCGAGCGAAGGTCGCCGCCGAGGTGCTGCCATCAACATCGAGTCCTTCAGTTTTGTACCAATTGCGTTTATGCCGGTTCGAATATAATGCTGCCGTGAAATCAAAACGATTCTGCACGGACGCCAGATAGCGCACGATAACCTGGTCGTGCTCGGTTTCGATGTTGTCGAGCTGCGACGGCGCATAGCGTCGCATCGGATTGGCGGTAAAATCGGCATCCGTCAAGCCCAGATAACTTTGCTCAGAATCTTCGCTGGCATATTGCAGTTTAATATCCAGCTGGTGATAGACAGGTGCTGCCGGTGTGTTGTTCAGGCGCAGCTTTACCGTCCAGTCATCTTTATCAAGACCCGTATCGCCACCTGTCTTATCGATTGTCTGAAACCCATCACTGTCCCACAGGTGGCCTTCAACCAACCAGCCATAATGTAGCCGGTTGTCACCGTACCAGGCGTGCGCGCGGGTGGTGTGATCAGTGCCGGCTTCAACGTTCAGCACACCACTACGAATATCAGGAATCGGAGTCGACACCAGGTTTATGGCACCACCTACCGTGTAGGGTCCTTGTTTGATTGCCGAAGAGCCTTTGAGCACCTCGACCTGGTGGAGACGCCCCGCGGTCGGAAAATAGTAGGCCGACGGTGCCGAATACGGAGCCGGCGCAATCAGAACGTTGTCTTCAAGCAGCGTAATGCGACCACTGCGCTCGGTTGCAGTGCCGCGAATACTCAGGTTTGGCCGCAATCCATAACCGTCTTCGAGTTGCACCGAAATACCGGGGACATCCCGCAAGATGCGCTGAACATCTGCGTATTCGAATTTGACCAGGTGGTCTGCGTCGATGACCTGTGCAGAACCGGCGCTGTTGGCGGCATCTTCGGGGGTACCGATAATGGTGATTTCTTCCATGTTGGAAGGTACGGTTGCACCAGTAACAGGATCAGTCGGCACACTCGATGCGGCCATGGTGACCAGGTACGAATTTGTCACCAGCAGGCAGGCGGCACAACGTATGATTTTTGACATGGAAGGGAAACCCGGGATGACTCCAGTTATTAATGCAAATGATAACGATTCGTATTTAGTTTAGCAACCAGGCACGTCACATTATTTTAGCTACCCGGAAATGCGTAATCCGGCTGCTATTTGCTTATCCCCGGGCGCTTACCACTTATTTGCATACCGCAGGACTGGCCACTCTGTGAGTGCCCATCAACAGCATATATCATTGATATTCATGATATTAAGGGCTCTGCTACCCCCTGATCCATACATAACATGGCCCCGCTTATCGAACAGCGTGCGGCTTGACCTGCCCGATGCGCACTTCTAGTATCCCGAGTCCCAAATGATTTGCCGGGTTACCGGCGAAAAATTATCTTTTTATCGTGAAGGAGTCAGATCATGTCAATCGCGCGCGTTACGGAAATCACCTCAGCGTCCACCAAAAGTTTTGAAGATGCTGTAAAACGCGGCATTTCCAGAGCCTCAAAAACTCTCGACAACATTGCTGGTGCATGGGTCGAGAATCAGAAAGTCGTTGTCGAGAACGGCGAAGTCAGTGAATACCGTGTCAACATGAAAGTGACTTTCGTATTGAAAGACTCTAAATAGAATCATCCACTTTTTGGAAGCCCCGTTTACGTGAGTAACGGGGCTTTATTTTTTACAAATCGAACTACTCACGTGGTGCCTGTCAAACTGCAAAATACACCTGGAGAAAAATGATGTTTAGTCACATAGGTTTGGGTGTAAATGATATTGAGAGATCAAGATCGTTTTACGATGGTGTCATGGAAGTACTCGGCTGCAATTGCCATTCTTCAAGCGATAAATGGGCAGGTTACGGAAGGCCAAGTGATAAGACTACAGGAGAAGATTCTTTATGGATTGGAGTACCACTTGATGGACAGCCTGCCACTCATGGAAACGGAACATATGTTGCAATTAATGCTTTAAACCGGCAGATGGTTGACCAGGCGTATAAAATGGCAATTTCACTGGGTGGAGCTGACGAGGGTAAGCCTGGAATAAGAGCGGAAGCTCATCCTGACTTTTATGCTGCCTATGTCAGAGATCCTGACGGCAACAAATTAGCATTTGTTTGTCACAAGACAAAATAAGAATAACAAGGCGTTTCAATCGGTTTCGTAACAGTTGGCCCGGTTCCGCTTCGCTCCACAGTTTAGCCAACAATGACTCACCGTTTAACGCGGCGATCGCCGCTTGCTATCTCGTGTACCAGAGCGCTGGAAGTGTTTGCTAAAAAGGCCCGCTACTCGTATTTTTTTTGTCGATGGGTGATCCATCCGCCCTGTTTACGGCCACGCGGATCATGATGGGTCCAGTGAATTACGCCACCCTTGTCGTTCCACTCATACTCGCCCCGAAACTCGACTTCATCGCCGCGACCAAGCGGAATCCGCGGCGCCAGATCAATATTATGCGCGATAAGTATCGTAATACCGTTACTCAGCCTGATCAGAAATCGTTGATGTCGGGAGCCTTCGTTATCGTCTGCCAGGGTACGAATTACCTCACCTGAGGCTTGCACCCAGACATCGGAACGCTGTTCTGTAAATGCCCTGCCGATCAGTGCAGTATCATCGGCCGCGACATCCCGGGCGCTCCCGGTATTCGCTCCGGTGGACGCTGGCGCATCTGCGCTTTGTTGCGCTGGCGGCAATGACCCACGTTCCGATGGCCCTGCTGGATCATGCCCGCGCAGATAGTCATTGCCAAAATACAATACGATAATCAGGGCAACTACGCCCAACTGGCGTAGCAAGGATTGCGGCTTTTTCACATGAACCTCTTCATAAACGCATCAACACACACCGATCATCGCACGATCGGTGTGTGTCGATAGACCGCTTCCGGTGGCTTGTCCAGATCCGGTTGACGCAGCGCATCGCGCCGGCAGATTCTTCATCTGCTCAGCGTTGCGGCACGTGATTCTGACCTTGCTGAACAAATGTGTTACTGACTAGGTGATCGGTACAATCGTGATTTCCACACGCCGGTTAAGCTGCCGACCCTCTGCCGTATTGTTATCGGCAATCGGATAGGCCGAGCCCATGCCCAGTTCCGCCAGGCGCGCCCGCTCAACATTTTTGCCTGCCAGATAGCTTGCCACGCTACGTGCACGGTTTTCCGACAGCGGTATATTGACGGCATCGCTACCGGTGTTGTCCGTATGACCGGCAACCTCGATAAATGTCTGATCATGTTCATTAAAGATTTTTGCCAGCCGGTCGAGCACCGGGTAAAACTGGCCCTTGATCTCTGCCTTGTTCACATCGAATGTGACGTTGCCAGGCATTGCCATCACGATCCGGTCACCTTGCCGCTCAAACACGATGCCGGTATTGGCAAGCTCCTGCCGGAGTTTGGCTTCCTTGACGTCCATGTAATAGCCGACACTACCGCCGGCGATCGCGCCAATTCCTGCGCCAATCAACGCCCGTTTGCGCCGCTCCCGCGCATCATCGCCGGTGATGATTCCGGCAAGGACTCCGACGCCGGCACCGATCAATGCCCCTTTTGTCGCTTTGGCAGTTTGGGTGTCACCCGTATACGGATTAATGGTCGTGCAGGCACCGAGTACCAGGATTACTGCCAGACCGGCTGAAATAAGTCTTGTCATCTTTCTGTCTCCATCGCTAAAGTGAGCGCGAACCGGCGCTGTCGCCAACCCCGGACCGGCGCAAAGTGTTTTACTTGCGGGTTTCCTGATGTTGGCGATTGTGCCACAGTCAACGGAAACATTTACCGGCAATTTCGGGTCTTCGATAAAGCACCCTGATTATTGGAAAACATGGCTAAAAAATCAGACATAGTAACCTGGGCACTGTTGATTGCCGTCTTTGTGGTAGTCGTAAACTTTGCTGAAATCCGGGAAAGGCTTGGCGGCGCGGTTGAATACGATTCCGCGGTCGCGGGTGAAGTCGTGCTGTATAGCACCGCCTGGTGCGGATACTGCCGCAAAACCCGCCGGTTCTTTACGCGCCATGACATACCATTCATTGATCTGGATGTAGAAAAATCACCCTCTGCCCGTGCTGCCTTTGAACGCATCGGGGGCCGCGGGGTGCCTGTAGTGACGGTGGGCGATGAAATCGTCCATGGCTACAATCTTGCCCGGCTGAGAAAACTGCTGGAGTGCGCCGACTGCAGTAATTAGTCTGATATTTTGCGGCGATCGCGCTACTGTTGAACCCTGCTCAATACGATCGCCCGGATCCTGTCACGATGACTTTGAATTTTACTCACCGCCAGGTCTGGCAGATCGCGCTGCCGCTGGTCATTTCAAATATTACCGTACCGCTTCTGGGGCTGGTGGATACCATGGTCATGGGCCACCTGCCATCACCGCTGTACCTCGCCGCAGTTGCCGTGGGGGCAACGATCTTCAGCTTCCTGTTTCTGGGTTTTAATTTTCTACGCATGGGCACCACGGGTTTTGCGGCACAGGCCTTTGGCCGTAATGACCAGGCCTCGCTGCGGCGCGTGCTGATGCGTAGCCTGGTGCTCGCCGCCTTTATTGCCGGCATATTCATCCTGCTGCAAAAACCCATCATCGCTCTGGCGCTAAAGCTCATCGGACCGGACCCGGACGTGGCAAACATTGCCGCCGGCTACTATTCCATCCGCATCCTGGCGGCTCCCGCGTCATTGATGAACATCGTTTTTATTGGCTGGTTTATTGGCTTGCAAAATGCTCGCGTGCCCTTGCTGCTTATGGTGTGCATCAACACAATAAATATTGTGTTGGATATTGTGTTCGTCATGTATGTCGGTATGAATGCGAATGGGGTTGCTCTTGCCAGCGTTATTGCTGAATACGCCGGGTGCCTGCTGGGTTTTGTCATTGCATGGCGGTCCCTTGATACAAGTCAACGCCGGCAGCTTTTTGAAGGTGTGTGGAATGTCGCCAGGTTTCGCGCACTGCTTGGTGTAAATCTCGATTTGCTGATTCGCACTCTGGCGCTGCAGTTTTCATTTGCATTTTTGACCGCAGTCGGCGCACGACAAGGCAGCGCGATACTCGCTGCCAATGCCGTGTTGCTGAATTTTCAACACCTGATGTCCTATGCACTGGACGGTTTTGCCAATGCAGCCGAAGCCCTGGTTGGCCGTGCAATAGGAGCCAATGAACCTGCGGCACTCCGACAGGCGATCGCACTGAGCCGCTGGTGGTCAGTGATCATTGCGCTGGTTCTTGCCGTTTTGTACTGGTTCGGTGGACCGCTGTTAGTGAACGCAATGACAGATCTGCCGCAGATACGCGAGCTCGCGTATGAATTTTTACCCTGGCTGGTGCTGTCGCCGATTATCTCCGTCTGGTGCTTCCTGTACGACGGTGTCTTTGTGGGAGCCCTGGCCAGCCGGCAGATGCGCAACATCATGGTAGTGTCGACGTTCGCAATTTTTGTTCCAGCCTGGTTCGTGTTGCAGGGGTTTGGCAACCATGGTTTGTGGATCGCTTTTTTGCTGTTTATGGGAGCACGCGGCGTGCTGATGCATTTTGTCTGGCAGCGAATCAGCGCAATCCGATATAGTCCTTCTCACTAGCTGCAAACCGGTACAGCCATTTTGATTAGCTAAACGCTGTTACCGTGCTTCTCACCAGCTGCAATCCGCGTAGCTGGCAGGTCAGCGTCACAGTCAGGCTCACTTCACCACAGGCGCTGTGGCGGGATCGACTCTGCAGGAAAGTCCGCCTCTGCGCTTGCCCGCTCCAGGTCTGTGCGTTGTTGCGGCGGTCGATGTGAAACGGCTGGCACAGCGTCAAAACGCGACAAAATGGCGCCGCGGGTTCTCCACCAGACCACCGGAAGCATCATCTGACATGATTGCGCCGGTGACTTCATGCGCATGTGCTTCTGCCGTGGTGGCAAATTCGTGGGGCGAGGTCGCGCTCATGCAGTAAATGTTTACTGATGGGCTTACCGCGACTGGCCGATTCGTTGGTATTGCAGCCGTGGCAAGACCGGCGATAAATAGCAACAACAGCAGAATCGACGCCTTGCCTGCCCATGTCTTGCCCTGTGCATGCTGATCTTGCGGGTCAGGCGACGCAGTACTTTGCTGGTCTGGCTGCGGCTCGATATTGTTGCTGACCATGACATTCTCCTGACTTGATGATGGAATGTCTGCTATTAAAGCGCTACATAACGTCAGTGCAATGCCAGAATCGTGATTCAATCGCGACCAAAAATGACGAAATATGACGTTGAGTGTGGGACACTTGTGAGATGCAAAAACACATTGCCATTGTCGAAGATCAACCGGCGATCCGGGAAAATTATATTGATGCGTTCACGCGGCATGGTTATCGGGTGTCGGGATTCAGCAATCGCAGTCAGGCGCTGGCCGCATTTACGCACACGCTGCCGGATTTGATCATCATCGATATAAATCTCGGTACTGAAGTGGAGGGTGGGTTTGACCTGTGCCGCGAATTACGCGCACGCAGCGAGTCGCTTCCGATTATATTTTTGACTGCGCGCGATAGTGAACTCGATGCCATTTCGGGGTTGCGGCTCGGTGCCGATGACTATCTGACAAAAGACATTACCCTCAGTCACCTGGTGGCCCGGGTCGTCGCACTGTTCC
>JABDLQ010000119.1 GCA_013002925.1 Gammaproteobacteria bacterium
GCGTTGCCAGCCGCCAAGACCCCATCAAGTGACCCTATCGAGGACACCCACACCTGACCTTGCCAGTACACCCGAAACTTTCCAGGACGCCCACACCCTGTTCTGAACCTGTCCGGGACCCCCGCAGCTGATATCTGAATATGTCGCATCCACTGATTTAATAACATATCGAGCGTGTCTATCAAAGACACTCGTCTTGCGCCTACGGAGCGCCTGTCGAGGACACCCACGTTTCGCCCCCAACCTGTGAAAACACCACCCCTGGCTTGTCGGCCCGGTTGCGCCTGTCGAGGATACCCTCTAATGAAATACCGCCGGCCCGGTCCATCTGATGCCCGGTCCGGATTCAGGAGCGGCGAATTCTAACCACCTTCATAAATTCCATATCAACGCCGGCAACCTGTTCAATGATCGGATAGTAGGTCATATCCACGCGCGCGCCGGTCAAATTGCGGTAGAGCTTACGCCGCTTGTAACGAAATGGAGTCGCACAGTTTTCGACTATGACCGTATTCAGGTACCAGCCATCGGTTTCGCGCTGCACATGCGAAGTTACCTTCTTCATCTCGGAATGAGTCAGCCCCGGATGCTTATCCAGCATTTTTTTTACATCTTTTTGCATGGGTGCCACTTGCCCGTCAATGCAACTTCAGCGTTAAACATGCTCACCATCAAATTGTACTGAAACAGTTCTGATGCACGCAATTTTTGATCCGGCATTTGACGGGAAGATTGCATCGCCAGCGGTCGCGACCAGGCTGCGCTTAACGACAACTCACCGCACGAGCACCCGGGTCGCCACGAAACTCACTGCGGTCATAACTCCTGCCAGAACATACACCCGGTTTTGTTCGTACCACGACACGGATCCGATCTGAGCGCTAAATTGTGCGATATCCTGGCTTATGACCTCCGCCCCTTCGCGAAGTGGCAACATCGATAACAGGATACCGAATTGACCAAGCGCATCAGTAGTTTGTGCAGCGACAGCAAACTCTGCCAGCGAGTTACTGAAAGATAATAAGGCCTGTGCGATGGCAGGCAAACCAACCGCCAACCCCATGACAACTGAAACGGCTAACACCAACCGCCGTTTCCAGATGTTCCGGCGTATTCTCACCACTACGCCAGTCGAGAATCCATCATCCACGACTGGTGGGATTGCCTGACTAAAGATGCGCTGTAGCGCAAATTCGTCCTGGTTATTTGGTGTGCTCGTCATCTGTGTAACTCTCCAGCTTAAATTGCTCTCGAATTTTTCCCACGCTACGCCGAATATGAGATTTTACGGTTCCAAGTGGAAGACCGGACACTTTGCTGGTTTCGCCATGACTCAGTCCGACGCCGTATACCAGTATCATCACATTGCGTTCGTCGTGATTTAGCACCTCCATGTACCGCTCGACATCATTTTCTTCTCCCTCGTAACGGTCTGCCTCAATGTTCAGCGTCGCGCTGTCAGTTTCTGACTTCAAGCGTGTCAGGTGTCCTGCCTCTCTCGCGACTTTTCTGCGGTTTTGTAAAAACTGATTGCGTGCAATCGTCAGCAGCCATGCCTCAAAACTTCCTTTTGACCGAAACGTTGCGAGTTTGCGCCACGCCTGCATAAAGGTTTCCTGGGCAAGGTCGTCAGCGAGTGCTGCGTCACCGGCCAGATGCCGTAACCAGCCCCGGACTCGAGACTGATACCGTCGCACCAGCGCGTCAAAGGCCCGGGTATCCCGGTCGACCATCGATTTGGCAACCAGCACCTCATCAGCGACCGCCATATGCACCCCATATTAAAAAGAAAACTATGCGTCTTTGTCGCTGGCAAACCGCCACAACGCCAAATAGGCAATCCCCACTATAAACGGGAATGCAGCGACACCCAGCATTGGGCGGGTGGCTTCGACGTCATCCAGCACAAATGCGAACACCGCAAATGCCACCCCAAGACTGACGGCAATCACACCGCGCCGTAAATCTATATGTCCGGAAATTTGCGGTTGTCCCAACCGCTCCAACAACTCCGGGGACAACTCATGCCCTTTTTCGATGGCAACCTGCACGGTTTGCTGTACAGCGTTGCGGGCGCGATAGCGAAAATACAACCACGCGAACACGACTAGCGCTATAGATACGAACATAGTGATGGGTACTAAAATGCCTTCCATTTTTTTGCTCCTGAACCAAATAATAAAACTGTTCTTCATCTTATAGATGCTGTCAGGATCAAATTTGGATGCAAAGATGCCGGTGTTTATTTTCAGAGTCGCAAAGTGGTAGAAAATACCGGATAATCTCAAAGTGATACAGGGGGTTATGTCGTTGAAACAGCAGATCTACGATCACACGAGGCCGGCAGCGCTGCTCTGTTCGCAACACTGTGATTCGGCCCACTGCCGTCCGTGCAATTTCACATCAGCCTGTGCCGACCCGTTCACAGACGCAATGTGACTGAACAATGCCATGCGGAGCTCTCTATGCTGGTCAAGTCAAAAAATTTTTCACCGGCAATGCTGAAGCAATTTCGCGATTTGCAGGCATTTTCGTTTATGCTCCTCCAAAAAACAGCAGCAAAGTTGAACGTAGGGCACACTGAGAAGGAAGTAGCACGGGAACTGGTGCGCGAGTACCGTGCTGCCGGCGTACGATCGTTTTTTCATCTGCCTGTCGTGTTGTTTGGCGAACGCACGGCGCTTCCCGGCGACTGGACAATCGGCAAGTTTTTCCCAAAACCCC
>JABDLQ010000141.1 GCA_013002925.1 Gammaproteobacteria bacterium
CAATGTCATCGACGCTCAATATCATCTGCGGATTCTGTTCGAACGGTCCGCGCGCATCTTCCGGGTTATGCTTTGCGCACACCGCCACCAGGCACCCACGTTTGGCAAGTGATTGGGCTAACCGTTGAAAATCCCGAAACGCTTCACCCGCGGGAGTGTCACCAAGCTCTATGCCCAGTGGCCCCAACTCCCCGACGACGCCACCCCAAAGGGTATTGTCAAGATCAAGGACCAACACTTTCTTGGGGCCGGTCGTCGCTGCCCTGAGGCCGGCCCAAATATGCTCGGCCACACGGACGACACCCGCATCGCTAAAAGGCTGTTTGGTCCAGAAATACTGACGTCGATCGTAAAAATGCTCCCGACCTAGGGTACCGGACACCTGTTCCAGATCGACCAGATAGCTGCCTGCTGGCAACGTCTTCCGCAATTCTGTGTTCAGCGTGCGAATGATATCAATGCAGCCGCCGTCACCAACGCCGAGAAAGTGGCCATCAGAACCCGCGTCAATCCAGTCATAGCCGACCTGTACGACGTGAAGGTCTGTGCGCTTTGCGAGCATATTCCAGGCGCTCTGCCAAAACTGCAGTTCGTCCTGAACCCGTTGTCCGGCACTCCTGTTATCCGGATGAAACACGCGCTGGGTCCACGGCACCAGGATCACCGCGTCAACGTTGGGATCGAGTGAGCCGATGCCCTGAATGACGTTATCGTAATCCGCTTCAACTACGTTGAGCTCCTGGTTACGTCCCCGGGCAATCGCTGTGAGTGCCGGCACCAGCCAGGTTGTCGTGCATTGTCCAAGTATAGCGACGTTTAGGGTGTTGTCTTCGGTATTGCCGAGCTGAGGCAACATTCTGCCAGCCTGTAAAATTCCATTGGCATCGAGTTGATAGCGGCGCAAGGCGTCATGCAGCACCTTTGTGACTTCCCTGTTTTTGTGCTCGCGCCGCAGCTGCCGGCAAAAGTTGAAAAACGCCTTTTGATCGAAACCGGTGGGCGCGCGCATGGTTAACCGATACTTACAGGTTTTTGAACCAGCAATGCCATGGAACGTGGCAGGAAACGCGCACGCGGCAACGTGCGCGCGGGATTGGTGGACAAGGTTTCCAACACTCGCAGCCCGCTGTTCTCAGCCATGGCAACGAGCTCTGACTCCTTGTGAAATTCATAAATATGATCGATCTGGGCGGCCGTCAACGCACCGGTTACAAAAAATACACCCCCCGGTTTTAACAGGTGATGGATCACATCAAACAGGCGCTGTGGTTGCTCAAGATGTTCGATCAAAAATGAGCTGATACCGGCATCGGCCGACTCTGCATCAACCTCTGCAAGCTCCATTGCGTCTTTTTGTACATAGCTCGCCCGGGACTCCATGCCGGCCGCCTCCATGACCGAGCTGGCAATCCGGATCGACGTGGGACTGATGTCAAATCCGCGCAGGGTCGCTTCCGGCAATTCATGCAGCGCCCACGCGCCCCACCCACCGTGACCTGGTGCAATTTCAATCATTGCGCCGGCATCATCAATGCGTGAAAGAAAACGGTCTTTGAAAAACAGGCAGATTTCCAGGTGATGTGCCCAGAGAAAATTGGTCAGATAGATGCCCCACAGATAGCCGTACATCTGTGAGTCCTGGCTATAGTGAATGTCGTTAACCTCGGCGAACGACTGGTATTCATATTTACCATCGGCTTCGTAACGCGCCTGGGCAAGATTTACATCGGTAGTAAATTGCACGAAGGCATCAACTGCCTCAAAGAGGCCATTTTCACCGCGAGCCTGCAGCAACCACTGCAAATACATCTCGGCGATATCACCGAAGCGCTCGGGCGCACGGCTGACCGCTTCGCGAACCCCGGTGGTGAACTGCGGATAGCGCTCGCCGAGGTACGCTTCAAGCCGTGGTAATTGTTCAGCAGTCATTGCCACTCTTTGCATCAATGAGATCAACAAGCTCTCCCACGTTGACCAGCTGGGCCACTTCGGTACTTGAAAAACGGACCCCGAATTCGCGTTCGGCAGCAAGCACCAGGTTCACATGCATAAGAGAATCCCAGTCTTCCACATCAGCGGCAGACATCTGCCGGCTCAGCTCCAGTCCGGCATCATCAAAAACATCATGAAAAACATCAGTCAGGCGAATTAAAGTGTTGGACACTGTGACTCCTCAGCAAGCTCTGTATTATGACAACAATACTGCAGCAGCGGGAGATACAACGTGAATTCGATCACAATACACCGCCCGCAACAGCTGGCACATGACATTGGATGACGATCGGAAGCGGGCGCACGGAAAGCGCTGATCACCCGGCGGCCGATGCGCCACCTGACAGAGCCTGGCCGTACCGTGAGAAACAGACAGCTCACTTTTGCTCAAAATGCTGACACCCGCAGCGCACACGCCAACCTGCAATTTGCGCATTATTGCAGATGCACACAATCGATCGTGCTGTGTCTTTAGCAGTGATGTTTGTGGGGTTTACGCCGGTTTACAGTGCGCCTGGCATACTCACAACCCCTGACCGATCCCACCCGGGG
>JABDLQ010000148.1 GCA_013002925.1 Gammaproteobacteria bacterium
GAGTCGTTGCGAGCTGATCTGGCACAGCGCCCTAACAACATTGACACGCGCATGTGGCTGGCGGAAGTGCTGTTTCGCAAAGACGATGTGAATGGCGCTGGCGCACAACTGCGACAGGTAGTGACGCTTAACCCCGATCACGCCGGAGCCCACCATGCACTGGGTCGGTACTACTATCTAAAAAACCAGTTTGATGACAGTGAACGTGAAATCCGCGAAGCACTGGAACTTGATCCGAATATGTTTGCCGCCCATGTCGATCTGGGTGATCAGCAGCTGATGATAAAAAATGACGCGGCTGGTGCGGTCACATCGTACCAGTCCGCCGTGCGTATCAATCCTCAACATGCCGGTGCCCATTATGGCCTGGGCACGGCTCTGGCGCGCAGTGGAGACCTGGCGGGTGCCGAGCGTGCGTGGCGCAAATCGGCAGACCTGGATCCGTCGAACCCCACGCCACTGTTTGCGCTGGGTAACCTGTATATGAATCAGTCCAAAGTTCAGGAAGCGCTGGGTGCGTTTTCGTCGGCAATTGCAATTGAACCACAGCACATCCAGTCGTATCTGGCGCGTGGCAGGATATATGCCGGCCGTGGTAACACCCGGCGCGCGCTCAGTGATTTTGAGACGGTGAACAAGATTAATGACAAGTATGCGCCAGCGTATCTGAACATCGCACTGGTGCGTCAGCAGCAGGGTGATCGCAGTCGCGCCATCAGGGCATATCGCAAAGCACTCGACCTCGATGATCGTCTGGCGATGGCGCACAACAATCTCGCCTGGATCCTGGCAGATCAAACCGATGAACGGGCAGTTGCACTGCGCCATGCACGACGCGCGACGGAATTACAGCCGCGCCTGGGTGCCTACTGGGACACGCTGGGCTGGGTCCAGCATCAGATGGGTGACAATGAAGGCGCGCTCGAATCGCTGAACAAGGCACTGGAATTAGGCAAACAGGCATCCGCCTACAATCATTTGGCCAAGGTGCACATGGCAATGGGCAACTCTGCTGCCGCGGCACAGGCCGAGCAGGCGGCACGACAACTCGAAAACTAACCTGCGGGCGCGGCGCCCGACGTCACGGCCGAATTGAGCCAGTACAAGCCGGTGTGATTGCCAATCAGGCCATTGGTACGAAATTCAACGCCATATGCTTCCAGCGTTAGCGCCTCCATGGGTGCCGCAGGGAGGCAACTAAACAGCACGACTACCGCTAAGAAAGTGTACCGGCCAGGCCGTCGATGATGGGTAGACGCCAGGGTCATGGGCGCATGAAATGAGCGGTTCCTTGTAATACAACTGCAGCAGAAAAAACTGGCTTCGAGCGGTGGCAGATATGGAATCTCCTGTGCAGTTGTGGTCGTGTTCGCACCTGTCTGCTCTTTACGTCTTTTTGTTGCCGTAATACATTGCTGCCTTTTGATCCGACCTTCTGTAATGTTGTTGGCTCAGGCTGGCAGCTTTCGGAAATTCCAATGGCAAAACAATCCACACTCTTTCCAAACGATGATGTGCGCCGGACGACCGATCAGTTTCTGGTGAAGTTGTTACAGGACAGTACGCCGCTTGGTGTCGACGAGTCCGTCTCACCAGCAGAGGATTTGTCGGCCTTTCGAAGAGCTTTGTCAGCAGTGGATTTTTCGACTCCGCAGGATCTTCATCATCTGCTGCAGTGGACCGTAGAGCATCTGCAGCACGGTCTCGTACAGATGACCCATCCGCGCTATTTTGGTTTATTCAACCCGGCACCGTCCTATCCGGCCGAATGCGCGGACCGGATTGCTGCTGCCTTTAACCCGCAGATCTGCGTCTGGTCACATGCGCCAGTTGCCGTAGACATCGAACGTCATGTGATTGAACAGGTCGCGCAGCGCGCGGGCCTTCCCGAGGGTTCCGGCGGTCATTTTACCTGTGGCGGCTCGGAGGCAAATCACACGGCGGTGAGTTGTGCGCTGACTGCGGCACATGACGATTTTGCAGAGAAGGGTGTGTTTGCGTTTGCCGGGCAGCCGCGGATTTATGCATCTGCCGAAAGTCATTTGGCATGGGTCAAGATCGCGCATCAGACGGGCATCGGCCGCAAGGCGGTGCGCCTTATTGACACCGACGGAAGTGGTCGAATGTGTGCTGCAGCGCTGGCAAGAGTCATTGAGACTGACCGGGCCGGCGGTAGTGTGCCGGTTCTGATTGCCTCCACTGCCGGTACCACCAATGCAGGAATGGTTGACCCGTTGCACGCCTGCGCGGATATCGCGAAGGAATACGGACTCTGGCACCACGTGGACGCGGCCTGGGGCGGAGCGCTGATTGCTTCAGAACGTTACCGGACATGTCTTGATGGCATCGCACGGGCAGATTCGGTCACGATTGATGCGCATAAATGGTTTGCCACGACAATGGGCACCGGCATGTTTTTAACGCCGCACCGGCATGTTCTGCAAACGACTTTTCGTGTCGCCACAAGCTATATGCCGTCGAATGACCAGGCGGTGGACTACTACGTGAATTCCATGCAGTGGTCGCGCCGGTTTATTGGCCTGCGCCTGTTTCTGGCGCTGGCCAACGCAGGATGGCAGGGGTTTGCAGACCATGTGGAACGGGGCATTCGCCTGATGGAGCGCCTGACGACGCAACTCGACGCTGCCGGCTGGCAGATTGCCAATGCATCGTCGATGGCCGTCGCGTGCCTCATCCCGCCGCCGGGCGGCGAGAGCGTTGAGGAATGCGTGGCGCGGATCGTGGCCTCGGGTCAGGCGTGGGTATCGGTGACGCAGTTTGAGAGTCAGCCGGTTGTACGGATCTGTATCACCAACGGCAGAACCAGCTCCGCCGATATCGATGCGTTGATCAGGCTTCTACGTAACCAGTAAAGGGTGCATGTCCTGTCTGGACCGCTGTTTGGACACCAGGAACGGCCGCAAGCCGCTATCGAATGACACGGGTGTGTAAATCGCAGAAATGTTGATGTAGGAGCACCCCAAGAGCATTTGCTCGCACGGCCTTTGGCCGGGCTGGCTGCACGGCTTCCAGCCGCGATTGAATTACGCGAGCATGCTGATCGCGCCTGGAGCCACACCCAAAGTTACAGGCTGCGATGGCAGCCGCGGTTTCAGAAATACCGTGGTGATTACTTCAGGGTTTTGCAACCCATACTTTGCACCAGCCCTTGGCCGCAACGGACTTGCCGGGGAACAGGTTGCAGCCGCCGGTCTCGGCATCGGCGGCACCTGTATAATGCATGCAATTGGCGCAATTTTGTTCGGGTTTGTAATTGGCATGCGCGGCCTTGTCAACCTTTGCGGCATCGGCATAGTACGCGAGCGCTTTTGCCATCGGATCGTCTTCGCTGAGAAGCTCATTGCCCCACGCTGTGCGCGTGCCAATACCAGCAAGTCCCACCGCAGCAGCACTGCCGATCGCTCCGCGCAGCAATGTGCGCCTGGTTACTTTGTTGTCTTGTCCTGACATGATGAGTCTCCTGGGTGGTATGGCAAATTCAGCACGGAATAATAACAAAATTTTGATGCAAGCAGATAGTGAAATCAGCTTAACCCGCCAGGAACACGTCACAAAAACCAGAAGTTCATTGTAAACTTTTTTCATAGCGTTTAACTCCGATGGCAACACGGTAAAAACAGAGCAAGTCAACCATCCGAAATCACCTCGATGAAGTTTTATGCCGGAATATATTGAACTTTATCGTAATGATTCTCATTTACGCGGTACACTTGTTACGGCAGCCGCGTGACAATTTTAATTTTGCTTCGCCTGGTAATTGTGGAGAGGTTGCTAATCCATTTTGGTGGCCCCCTTTGAATGATCTGATGGGTTGCGTCGGGCGGGAAAAGCGCGACGGCGTGAGCAGCATCTCATGCCAACCGTGCAGGGCAGGCGCAGGAGCGAGCGCGTTGATCAATCTTTATTGACAACAGAGCAAGCACAGCAGTAAAGGCGCGACGGCCAGTCGAAATTGCGCGCAGGGTAAACAAAGAATCAGACAGTGCTGTTGATCGTAGTCGGCAGCAGGACATACACAAAAGCCGGCGCGGCGACCGATTGCTGTCGGTAGCAAGGCAAACAAATGACCTGACGTGATTGCTGATCGATATCGGTCGCAGGTCAAACAAAAGATCTGGCGCCGCGGCTGACCGATATCGGCAGCGGGACATAAACAAAATCATATGCGATAGCTGATTATTGTCGACAGCGGGGCATACACAGCACCAGGCGCTTTGGCCGATAAAAACAGGCCGCAGGGCAAACAAAAGATCAGACAGTACGAGCGCTCGTAGTCGACAGCAGGACATATACAAGATCAGGTGCGACGGCTGATCCTTATTAACAGCAGGGCCATGAGGCGGTTGTACAATCGCCGGTCTGATTCAGCCGTTGACAGTAGATGACTTGTGACGAGGTAAACAACCGTGGACAATGCTGGCTACAACGTACGTATTCCCCGGGGCGAGGGAAGTCATCGTCGGCACTATTTGCCGTGTGG
>JABDLQ010000160.1 GCA_013002925.1 Gammaproteobacteria bacterium
CGTGAGGAGATCGCCCGGGAAAAAGCGGGCATCATGCGGATCGATGCACCGGTGATTTGTGCCGACCCGGATCCGCCTGCGGCCATCAGTGAATGTGCGGTCAGTGCAGGGAGCAAACTAATACAGCTAGGCATGGACTTTCACTATTCAACCGGCACTGAATGCTGGTTGTGGGAGGGGCAGTGGGAGGCGCGGTCGGGTCTTACATTGCCTGGTCAATCACATCTGGATAATATTGCTGGCGCTCTGGCAGCATTGGAACTGTTGGGCTGGTTGCCTGATGTCACCACTCTCAACCGGGTGTTTGACAGCTGGAAGCTAAGCGGAAGGCTGCAGGTCGTGCCTGGGGAAGTAGAATGGTGGCTGGATGTAGCCCACAACGAGGGATCGGTCAGGGCTCTGGTCCGGGCGTTGACACACAATCCGGAGAGTGGCAACTGCATTTGTATTATCGGACTGTTGGCGGACAAACCGGCTGCTGCAATGCTGACTGCGCTCCTACCCTGTGTGACCGAGTGGATTGTTGTCGCGCTGGATACTTCCCGTGCCATTCCGGCGACCGAAATCGCTGATGAGCTGTACCGACAGGGGGTTCGCAAGGTTAGCGTGATGCATTCTGTCGCCGCAGGCTGTGCCGTGGCGCGCGCCCGTAGCAAAGCAGGAGATCGGGTTGTCGTGACCGGATCATTTCACACGGTGGGACCTGCCATGGCCTGGCTTGGGCTATAATCCTGACCAGACCAAAGACAGGTGCTTAAGGGCAATGGAAAGAGCGATTAAAGAACGTCTGGTCGGTGCCAGTTTGCTGATACTGGCAGCGGTTATCATTGTCCCGTGGTTGCTCGACGGCCCTGAACAGACATCCAGAGAAACCACGGAATTGCAGCTTCCAGGTGCCGGTGCGGTGCAGACGGAGACGCGCACGATCGTACTTGATGGCACGGTCCCCGGGGGTTCCGGTGTGTCGCGTGGCGCCATGGTCAATGAAACGCCCCGCGATCGGGCACCAACAAGCGCAAAGAATGTCGACATAAAGGCCGCTCAGAGTGATCCTTCCGACACGGTCGCAGAGAAAGGTTCATCATCACCACCGGCCACAACGGCCAAAACGGACACCACGGCGAGCGCAAGTGACGCAGCGCTCCCTGATCCGATGCAGGCAGCGGCTGCGTTGCCACCGGCTGAATTTACACAACCGGTGGAGACCGATGAGGAATCCGGGTCCGATGCGGTTAGCCTGCCGGTCACTACGGCGGCATCCGGTCCAGGCTGGGCAGTGCAGGTGGGCAGCTTTGCGTTACAGGAAAACGCTGAACGGTTGGCAGATCGGCTAAAAAACAAGGGTTATGGTGCTTTTGTAATGCGCAACGTTGTGGATGGGCGGGTGCGTTACCGGGTGCGGGTAGGAGCGACAAAGGAACGGCCAGAGGCCGATGAACTGGCAGCTGCTTTGCGTGCTGACCGCCAGCCTGCACGGGTGGTGACACATCCCTGAGCCTGCAAACACAGTGTCATATGATCGGGCCGCATTTTTGAACGCGTGTACGCGCACTTTGATAGAATGCGGGCGTGGCTGGTGCTCTGGAGTTGCTGTCAATGATAACCGTTGATTATCTGATTATTGCTGTAATTGTTGTTTCCATGTTGGTCGGGTTTTTTCGTGGCTTCTTCCCGGAACTGGTGTCGATCGGCACATGGATACTGGCAATCTTTGCAGCGTGGCATTTTAATGGGCTGGTTGAGCCTTATCTGCAAGGCAAGCTCGGTTCTGTGGTAGCAGAACTATGGGCGTCCCGCTTAATCATTTTTGTCGTCACGCTGATCCTGGGCGGCTTAGTGGGTCAACTGATATCACTAATCATTGACAAAACCGGCCTCAGCGGCACGGATAGAATGCTCGGCCTGGTGTTTGGCTTTGCGCGCGGTGCCGTGATTTTTGGAGTGCTGGTGATTGTCGGTCAGCTTCTGGGTTTTACAAAAGAGCCGTGGTGGCCTGAATCCCGAATGATTCCAATCGGCGAAAGAATTGCCGAAACGCTGCGCGTGATGGTACCCGAGAACGTCAGCGAGTTTATTGAGCAGCCGTCCGATGCTGATGCAGCACCTGCCCCAACCGTTCCATGATATTTACCAGGACAGGAAATTAACCATGTGTGGTGTCGTAGGAATCGTTGGACGAAGCCCGGTAAACCTGGCAATTTATGATGCACTGACGGTGTTGCAGCATCGGGGACAGGACGCCGCCGGGATTGTGACTTGCGCAGGCAATAAACTGTTTGAAAGAAAGAAAAATGGCCTGGTGCGCGATGTGTTTCTACAGCATCATATGCTTGAACTCAAAGGGAATTATGGCCTGGGTCACGTGCGCTATCCGACTGCCGGTTGCTCCAGTGAACTGGAAGCGCAGCCATTTTATGTCAATTCACCTTATGGTATTTGTCTGGCGCATAACGGCAACCTGACCAATGCTGAAGATCTCAGCAACATGCTGTTTCGCGAAGACCGCAGGCACCTCAATACCGGCTCGGATACTGAAGCGCTGCTCAATGTTTTCGCGCATGAGCTCCAGTTAGTCAAGCAGGCCAACCCCGGTGCGCAGGATATTTTTAACGCCGTGAGTGCTGTACACAGGCGCTGCCGCGGCGGCTACGCGGTTACTGCGCTGATTGTCGGTCATGGTCTGGTTGGGTTCAGGGATCCATACGGCATTCGCCCACTGGTGTTGGGTCGGCGTGATACGCCCGATGGCCCCGAGCATATGCTGGCCTCCGAGAGCGTTGCACTGGATGTGCTCGGGTTTGATCTGGTCAGGGATGTGTTGCCGGGAGAGGCAGTGTTTCTGGATTTGCGGGGTCGCGTGCACAGTCAAATGTGCGCGGAAAATGCCCGTCTGAATCCGTGCATGTTTGAGTTTGTTTACTTCGCACGCCCGGATTCGATCATCGATAACATCTCGGTCTACAAAGCGCGTCTGCGGATGGGGGAAAAACTGGCAGAAAAGATCATGCTTGAACACCCGGATCACGACATCGATGTGGTAATTCCAGTTCCCGATACCAGTCGAACTGCGGCAGTGCAGGTGGCGCATCTGCTGGGCGTAAAGAACCGCGAAGGATTCATGAAAAACCGTTATATCGGGCGCACTTTTATTATGCCCGGTCAGACATTGCGCAAAAAATCCGTGCGTCGCAAACTCAATGCCATCGAACTCGAATTTCGTAACAAAAACGTGTTGCTGGTTGATGACTCTGTAGTGCGCGGAACCACATCCCAGCAGATTATTGAAATGGCGCGCGAGGCGGGAGCCCGCAAAGTGTATTTTGCATCCGCCGCACCGGCAGTGCGTTATCCGAACGTTTACGGGATTGACATGCCTGCACGAGATGAGCTTATTGCTAACGGGCGAACCACGGAAGAGGTAGCTCACCAGATTGGCGCGGACTGGATGATCTATCAGAACCTGACGGATCTGATCGAGGCGGTTGCACACGACAAGTCTGAGATTGAGGCTTTCGATACATCGTGTTTTTCAGGAGAGTATGTGACCGGCGACGTGACCGCGGCTTATCTGAAGAAACTCGAGCAGACCCGCGCGGATGTTGCCAAAGCCAACAGAAAACGTGCCGCCAGAAATCGTGATGAAGATCTCGATACAACGATGGAAGCTGTGTAATCTGGTTTGCAGCGGGACGCTGGAGCGCGGTTTGTGGCAGCAAATTGCCCCGGCTTTGTGCAAGACGATACCGGCAGAATTACCCGGCGCCGCGGGCAGAGTCACCAGTTTTTTTAACGCAGGCAGATACCTATGAGCACGGATGACAGCTCCACTGATCTTGACCATGTTGACGAGGCCGTACGCGCGTTGTTGCCAAACTATTTGAAACGCCGGAGCGTTGATGTCGTCACCATAAATGAGCTATTGCAGACGGGTGATTTTTTAGAGTTGGGCCGGCTGGCACACAACATGCGCGGTTCTGGTGGTGCTTATGGTTTGCCAAAAATCACTGAAATCGGAGGCCAAATGGAAGCGGCCGCAAAGCAGCAAGATGGTGAAAAGATTGCCGAGCTGGTGCAGACTCTTGAACATTTTCTGTCCGGCATCAGATTGTAACGGGTCACAGTACCGGGGAAACTTCACACGATGATGAACACCGGAACATGTCGCGCACATCAGCGCTGACCACTTACAGGAACGCCTTCGAATTATCGACCAAGCTACTAACAACCGGCCAGTGCGCATTTTGCTCATCGATGACGATGCGGATTTTCGCGTGCTCCTGAAAAAGCTGATACGCGCCGAGTGGTCCAGGGCAGTGGTTGATGAAATAGATCCTCTGCAGACTGAACCTGCGCCCCGGGACATCGATGCGAAACGCTATGACCTGGTGTTACTGGATCACCAGATGGGTCATATCAGTGGCCTGCAGTTACTCAAATCATTTCGGCAAATCCCGAAGTTTCCGCCCGTCGTCATGCTCACCGCGTTTGGCAATGAGCGCCTCGCCGCAGCGGCGATCAAATGTGGGGCGGACGATTATTTGCCAAAATCCCGGTTGACCAGTTCACAACTGGTGACCACTATTCGGGAAAGTCTGCGTGGGGCATTGGGACCGAAATTGAGCCCGATGGCATTTTCGAGCCGGCGTAAACGTGGCGGATCGGCTGTCGGCGTCAGTATCAAGGGTTATGATGTGACGGAAAAAATTGCCACAGGCCCGGCATCGGCAGTTTTTCTGGCGCACAGTCATAACCTCAACAAAAAGGTAGTGCTAAAGATTCTTTATGGCGCGTTTGAGTTGTCGGATGAGCACGAACTGCTGGAACGTTTTTTGATCGAATATCAGTCCATTTCGGCGATCAAGCACCCCAATATTGTCGAAATTTATGATGTTGGTGTAGCGGATGACCATGCCTTTATCGTGATGGAATTTATAGAGGGTGGTAGCTTGCGAACGCGGCTCCAGCAATCCGGTTCGCTGGCACCGGATACGTCACTGAAAATAGCGTTCGATCTGGTCGGGGCTCTCGCTGCTATCCATGATGTCGGAATCTTGCATCGCGATCTGAAACCCGGCAACGTCATGTTTCGTCGCGATGGAAGTCTGTGCATTATTGATTTTGGCCTCGCCAAGCAGGTACAAATCGAGCAGGCTATCACTCAGCCAGGAAAGATTTACGGCACGCCATACTACATGAGTCCCGAACAGGGCCAGGGGTTGGCGATTGATATACGCAGTGATTTTTACAATCTCGGCGTGTTGCTTTTTGAGTTGCTGACTGGACATAAGCCATATGTGGCAGGAACGCCGGTCGCGCTGGTCTTCAAACATACCTATGCCCCACTGCCTGAGCTACCGGAAAAACTTAATAAATATCAATTCCTTATTGATTCACTAATGGCGAAAAAGCCAGCAGATCGCCCACAGTCATCGGCGCAAATTTTTGAATTGTTAAAGCATTGTCAAACACTGTAAACTCAGTAACTTAAGATACGGTGTAATGCTGCGCCCGTTTGTGGACGCAATAATTGAATCAAGAAGCTGATGAAAATCAGTCATTATCGAGGAGCCACGATTGAGAATTGCTCTTTTAGAGGATGATGCCGACCAGGCGGCCGTTGTGTCCGCATGGCTGCAGTCGGCTGGCCATACCATTAAACATTTTTCATCAGGACGGTCCTTTCTGCGTGACGTGCTCCGCGATAGCTATGATCTTTTGGTCATGGACTGGGTCGTTCCGGACATGGATGGGGTCGAAGTGATGCGACGTGTTCGTCAAAGCTCACGCAATTATACACCGGTGCTGTTTGTGACGGCGCGGGATCAGGAAGACGATGTGGTGAAAGCCCTCGGCGCTGGTGCCGATGACTATATGGAAAAACCCCTTCGTCAGCGCGAATTTCTGGCACGGGTCAATGCATTGGTCAGACGCAGTGCGGCTGGTGTCGGGAGTGATGATTTGCCGGATTCCTCTCCGTACGAAATCAAGACCCAGCAAAAACGCCTGGTGTTACGCGGGGAGGAGATTGATCTGACTCACCGCGAGTTTGACCTGGCAATATTTATGTTTCGTAATGCCGGGAGGGTGGTTTCCAGGAGCCATATTCTGGAGAGCATCTGGGGCATGCATGGCGCTGATTTGAATACCCGTACGGTGGACACTCATATCAGCCGATTGCGAAAAAAATTAAAAATCGGCCCGGCAAATGGCTGGCAGTTATCGGCGATTTATCAGCATGGCTACCGGTTGGAACGTACCGATACGATTGAAGCGTGATGTTTATTTGTATCTGCAAGAGGCGGAGCGTGAAATGACAAAAGAAACCAGCAATCAGGAATCAACCAATGCCGCGCAGTCGGCGCCGGGCGACAACCCTGATAATCAGGAAAACGTTGATAAAATTCGCGACATTCTGTTTGGCGGGCAGATGCGCGACTATGAACAACGATTTCGTGAAATGGAAGAAAAGATCGCCCGTGAAATAAAGCGGCTGAGTGAAAACGTGACGGCCAGGTTTGATCAAATTGACAAGTTTATGAAAACGGAACTTAATCTGGTCAACGAAAAACTGCTGCAGGAACGAAAAGAACGTAAGCAGGATGGAGAAGATCTTGACACTGCCCTGGGTGAGGCCCGTAAGGCCATAGAAAATCGCATTGCCGATGTTGAAGAGGTTCACGGAGCAGCGGCACAGGAGATGCGCAATCGCATGCATGAGCAGGCGAACGAATTGCTTGAAACGATTCGCCAGACCCAGGAATCGCTGGAAAGCAATTTAGGTCAGGAAACGCGGCGGTTACGGGATGAAAAAGTGGCACGGGAAGATCTCGCTGGCCTGTTCACCGAAGTAGCGATGCGTTTGCAACGGGATTTTGATTTGCCGGACAAGCAATAAAACCTGGGGGGGCAAATAGTGTTAATTACCCAGGTGCTTAACTTTGAACGATCTTGAACAAATAAAAGAAATTCTTTTCGGTAATGAAAAGAAGGCGCTTAATGCCTTATTACGCCGGCTTGAAACACCGGAATCCCGAACTGCCGATGTGGCCGACGTATTACCAGACGCGGTTACCCGTAGCTATAACCGTGGTCCACGTCTGCGCAAGGCACTCAGTAATCCGGTTGAAGCAACTTTAAGCGACGCCATCAGGCGCGAGCCCAAAAAATTTGCGGATGCGCTGTTTCCGGTGATGGGGCCGGCAATACGCAAATCAATTTCTGAAGCCCTCAAATCGATGTTGCAATCGATGAATAATGCCATCGATACCAGCCTTTCACCTGCGGCCCGCTTCAAAGCCTGGCGTGCCGGTGTACCGCTTGCGGAGTGGGTGCTGCGTAAAAACATTGTGTATAGGGTGGATGAGGTTTATCTCATTGATCCACAATCAGGTTTGTTGATAGAGCACTTGCATCATCCGGATGTCTCACATCAGGATGAAGACGCGGTGTCGGCGATGCTGACAGCCATCCAGGATTTCGTGAAAGACTCATTTGCGAGCGATGCTTCTGGCGGTTTGGATTCTGCGGTGATCGGAGATCATACTGTGTGGTTGTCCCATGGGCCGTATGCGATGCTGGCATGCGTCATTCGCGGTGTTCCCCCAAACCGTTTAAAAACTGAAATCCGGGCCGCAAACGAACGCATCCATTTGCATCATTCGAAAGCCATGAGTGAGTTCTCTGGTGCCACCGGCGCGATCGCGGGGCTCGACGCTGAGTTAAGCGAGCTATTGCGCACGCAGGCTCGTGAAAGTGGCGCAGCGAGCAAGCGACCGGGCTTGTCCCCGGCGCTGGTAATCGCGCTATTGGCTTTGATTGCAGTGTTGGTATTTTTTGTTGGTCGCAGTTGGATAACAGGTAATAAACTGGATCGACTGGAGTCATTGATTAGCGCGACCCCTGGCATTATCACGACGAGTGCAAGCCATGACAATGGAATTATTTCTGTTGCGGGGCTGCGAGATCCTTTAGCGCCAAGTCCGGCCGCATTGGCGGAAACAGTGGCCATAGACTCGCAAAAGTTAAACCTGCAGTTCCAGACTTTTCAGTCGCTGGAACCTGAGATCATTGAGCAACGCGTTCAGCGCATACTCCAAGCGCCGGCAGATGCGCGTGTTCAGATGCAGGGAGACACGCTCGTAGTTAGTGGGTTTGCAAATGCGGCCTGGCGCACAAAACTCGAACTTCTTGCTCCTGCGATCAGTGGCGTGGCAAATGTGGACATCAGCGGCTTGCAGGCAGATGATGAGTCTCTTGAACGTCAACTGCGGGAGGTACTGGCGCCTGATGACAACACGGACGTGTCGGTCACCAAGGGAATTGCAGTTTTCTCTGGGGTGGCACCACTGGCGTGGCATGAAAAACTGGCAGAAATACGCGACCTTGTGCCGGGCGTGGTCGCTGTAAACAAGAGCAACCTGCAAGTAGCCGAGCGGGTTGAACTGCGACAGCTTCACGCACAAATCGATGGGCAGGCATTGATTTATGGTGTGAATGTTCAACCTGTGCCCGGGCAGGAAGTGAAGCTGGTTAATCTGGCGGCGCAGCTGCAACGCTTTATCAATCTGAGCAGAGCATTGAGCCTGTCGGACACTGCCCAAATTATCGGATATGCGGATGGCACTGGCGACCTGGCAGTCAACACGGTTGTAAAAGCCCGGCGTGCCAACGATTTTCGACAGCGCCTGATTCAGCTTGGAGTCGAACCGTCAGCACTTGGCGTTGACACGGCGGTGTTGCCGACAAGTAGCGAAACAAACCTGAGCATGCGCAAGGCTGTCCTTCGTCTACCCGTACATAATTACTAGAAAAGGCTGCATCCATGGGTTCAACTACAAAAAAAGTCTGCATTATCGGCGATTTTGCCGTTGGTAAAACAAGTACAGTGGCACGCTGTGTGCATAACGTGTTTTCCGAAAAATACCTGACCACGGTTGGTGTCAAAATCGATACTACCCAGATAACGATGGAAGAGTCAGGAGAAACGCTGAAGATGGTTATCTGGGATATCGCGGGCACGGATCGATTTTCAGCGGTCGAGTTTTCCTATTTGCGCGGAGCCAGCGGTTATATTCTCGTCGTTGACGGTACCCGCATGCATACGCTGGAAGTGGCACGGCGTTTATGTGAGGAAGCAGGCGAGCGCTACGGTAATTTGCCGTATGTAACGCTCATCAATAAATCCGATTTGCGCGATAGCTGGGAGGTGTCCGACGCAGACCTCGGCAAACTCGAAGAAGACGGGTACAACCCGATAATTACAAGTGCCAAAACAGGTGAAAACGTCAGTGAGGCCTTGCTGCGTCTGGCGCACCTGGTGATGGAGTAACAGCTTGTCTTTGCCGCTCGCTGCTTCGCGTTATTTGTATGCGACCGATAACGCTGTTCGAGATGCGATTTGTTTGTCCATTGACGCAAATTTTCGGCTCGTACAATGGTGGGGAAACGTCTCAGTCTTGTCAGGTGTAACACCATCTGTCGGCGAGGACGCACGCGATATTCTCCCATTGCTGTATGGGATGGATCTGGCGGAGCCTGCCACGATAAGATTTGCAAACGTTAACGACGCACATGTATTCCACGTGCATCTTTTTCGTGATGGTGATGAAAACTACGTCTTGTGTATCCCGGCCGATGATGAAAAAGCGCGTACAACTGAATTGCAGCAGGTGGCGAATGAAGTCAGGTTGCTGAATGCACAACAGCAGCGTCTGGTGCAGGAGCTCGAAGAAGCCCGGTCCGAACTGGAGACCAAGCGCGCCGACGCGCAACGTGCGAGCATGGTGAAGTCGCGTTTTATTGCCAGCATCTCGCACGAGTTCCGCACTCCGCTGACCTCTGTAATCGGGTACACCGAACTGTTGCTCAATGAATCCGGTCAAAACAGCGATGTACTGGCGCATGCCAAAGCGATTAGCCGGTCTGCGCGACATTTGTTGTCCATGGTCGATAACATCCTGGACCAGGCACGGATAGAAGAAGGCAACATCGCGATTCGCATCGCACCGTTAAATGTACGTCAGGTAACGGATGACATCACGACGATGCTGGCGCCGCTTGCTGCAGAAAAATTTATTGGCTTTGGCGCTTTTGTCGATGCGAAAGTCCCACGGGTTATCAGCACAGATGAAGTGCGCCTGCGACAAATTCTTGTGAACCTGGTTGGCAATGCCATTAAATTTACTGATGCCGGTGAGGTGAACCTGGAGATTACCTGGGCGCAGGATAAACTTATCGTTGTAATTTCTGACACCGGGCCGGGTATTCCGGAGGATCAGCAGCTGCTGATTTTTGATGCGTTTCACCGGGTGAATGACCTCGATGGCAAACGCGGCACTGGTCTGGGTCTTAACATCACGGCCCGTCTCGTGGAGTTGCTGGGTGGGTCAATAGAGCTGGAATCACAGCCGGGTGTCGGCAGTCGTTTCGAGCTCGTGCTCAAGGCGCCTGAGTCGCAGGCTGCGGTCGCTGCCGATAATATTTATGGCGAGCGCAAAGTCATGGGCAAGAGCCGCAAGCACGCACAGCGGATACTGATTGCTGAAGACGACCCGGATCTGACTGAATTGCTGGGTCTGTTCCTGACGCGCGGTGGTTACGAATTGATGATGGCAGAGGATGGTGAACAGGCGGTGAAAACAGCCTTGAAGGAACAACCGGACCTGGTGCTCATGGACGTTAATATGCCCCAGATGGACGGTCTTTCAGCCGCGCGTGAGCTGCGTAAAAAAGGCTTTAGCCAGCCCATTCTGGCTTTGACCGCCTCGTTAAGCGTAAACGATCGGGATCAGGCGTTCACGTGGGGATGCGACGGCTACCTGGTAAAGCCCATCAGTATGGCAGAGCTGTTATCGTCAGTGGAGCGGCATCTTCATGAGCGGGGCTAGTGACGCAGGCATTAGTATTCGGAACGCTGACGCGCAGGAGCCCAATGGCGGCGCAAAAACCCCGACCCTTACGGAACGTTTTGCCAGTGTTGCCGATTTTATTCAAATTCCGACGCCGCCGGCCTGGGTCGAGTGGGCCGTTCAGAATCAGTCCATGTTGTTGTGGGATCATGGCAATTGCGAAAAAAAAGCGGCCTCATCGGCACTCTCACTAATGTTTCGCTATCCGGAACACAACTCGCTGGTTCATCGCATGTCGCGATTGGCACGCGAGGAACTGCGCCATTTTGAGCAAGTGCAAAAATTGATTGAGCAGCGTGCGTATGCTTATGAGATGGTACCCGCCGCCAGGTATGCCGGGGGGTTACGCTCCTGTGTACGCAGCCAGGAACCACAGCGTTTGATCGATATGTTGATAGTGGGGGCCTACATCGAGGCGCGTAGTTGCGAACGCTTTGCGGCCCTGGTGCCGCATCTGGATGATGTCCTGGCAAAGTTTTATCGGGGCTTGATGGAATCCGAAGCCCGTCACTTTCAGGACTACCTGGCACTTGCCGCAGAATATGCCCCGCCTGAAGAACTGATTACGCGTATTGAGGAAATTGGCCGTGAAGAGGCACGTCTGATTGGCGCACCTGCCGAATCGTTTGCATTTCACAGTGGTCCGCCGGCGTAAGCTGGTTTGGGCAGCTCGCGATCAGCTGATGGCCGGATAGATAGTGAAATGTGCCGGCAGGGTCAGCAAACAAAAATGCATCCAATGCAAAAGAATGGCCAGTTGCCGAAGGCAGGCAATCAGACAGGTTCCACTTTGCTGTCTGACAAAGTCAGGTGATACTGTCATTCAGAATCAGTATTGAACTAACAGATGAGTTGGTCGTCGAAGCGAAGGAGGCAGCCGCAGAACGACAGCGGCGTTACTGCACAGAAACCGTGGTCATGAGAAAAAACCATATGTTTGCGATGACCCGGGTGTTTGGGGCCCTGGCGATAATGCCACCCGCTGACCGCTTCAATCAGCCCAGTCGCAAGGCGTTTCCAAAGATGCTCGTAAATCCCCGGAGAAATTTTGGTCATGAGCAAAAATAATATTCTTGTAATGACCAGGATGTTGGGGATGTTGGTGGTAATGCTTCCCGCTGCATGCTCACATCAGCCGCCGCCGCCCATGGTTGAAGTTGCTGGCAAAACTCATATGCCGGTGGATTTTAGTGGTTCCTGGGAAAGGGACTATTCAAAAGGTGGCGACATCAATGAGGGTCTGAAGAAAATTTACCGGCAGCTGAGTCGCTCAGCTCAATATGCCGGCACCATCGACGGACGCTATCAGCCGCTCAATTCTTCGTCCGTCAGCATGGGCGCGATTATCGCCTCTGCACGCCTGGCGGATTCGATTTCCCGCTCTGATTTGCTGGAAATTGTTCAAGGTAACAGTGAAATACGGGTAAATCGCGAGGAAGACTTTACATTGACCTGCGAGTTTGATGGCAGCACGTTTCAACAAACAAAGACCGCATTTGGCACCGAGCTCTGTGGCTGGGATGGTGGGCAGATGGTGTTTAACCTGGCCTTGCCAGACGGATTAGCAGTCGCACATCGTCTGACAATTTCGCCGGATAAACAGGAACTTCATGTGGCCACAACTGTGCGCGCCGGGGCCACACAAACTCCTTTCTCCGTGTATCGATACTACACCCGCATCGAACCATTGCCGTCTAAATATGACTGCGTGCAGACACTCAGCCGGAAAAGAGTCTGTACCATCCGGGGAGCGCCTCAATGAGCGTTTCATTTAGGCCCGGCTATCGCTGCGTGGGATTTGTGCTGGGTGTTTGCTTGTTAACCACTGGTTTGATGACAGATGTTCAGGCCGATTCCTCACTTGGCCGTGACACGGCTTCTACGGCTATGGCGCAACGCCGTGACCTGGCGCAATTGAATATTTCCCTGGCTGTGTTTCAACCCGGTATACCGGCAGATGCAGCGACGCATCGCGCACAGGGGGTGTTCCCAAAGATCCGCCGCGTGGAAGCGCGGTTTCTGCCCTATGTCATTCGGGACACGCTAACCAGAACTAATGTGTGGGGCGCCGTGCGCGTAATACCGACCGACATGTCGGCAGCAGAATTGTTAGTCACAGGTAAAATTCTGCATTCCGACGGACAGATGCTAAAGCTGCATTTGCGTGCAGCGGACGCACTCGGACGCGTCTGGATAGATGCCGATTACGCCGCCGAAGCCGAAGTGTTGGACGGGCCACCGGATACAGGCAGGCAGCTCGATCCGTTTCAGGGATTGTTCGACCAGTTTGCCGATGACCTGCAGCGCGCGAGCGCACAGTTTGATCGAAAATCGCTGACCACCATCAAGGAAGTTGCTGTGCTCAAATACGCGGGCAATTTGTTACCTGATGCCTTTGGCGACTATCTGGCAATTTCTGCGGAGGGTATGGTTGAGATCCGCCGGCTGCCGGCCACCAATGATCCGATGCTCGATCGGATCCAACGAATTCGACATTATGAATACGTGTTTATTGACACGCTTGACGAGCAGTATGAGTCGCTCTACAGCAACATCGCCCCAACCTACAACTTGTGGCGCCGGTATCAGAGTCAACTGGCGCGCTATAAAAAGTCCGAGGAGCAGCGACGCCGGAGCAGCAAGTCTGGTGATGCCCGCGGCAGCTATGCTGCACTAAAGAAAAGTTACGAAAACTACAAATGGATCAAGATGGAAGAGCAGAATCTTGAGACCTGGGCCACGGGGTTCAACAACGAAATTGCGCCGACGGTAGTCGATATGGAAGGTCGGGTGATCCGACTGGAAGGGAGCCTGGAAGAGCGCTACACAGTGTGGCGTGAATTGTTATCTTCCATGTTCAGCCTTGAAACTGGTATGACAGATGAGCAGCCCGGCCGCTAAACTCGGCCGTTGATTTGTCTCAGCAGCGTGCTGCCTGCACCGTCATCGAATCGCGAAATTCAATTACCGCTGGCACCCACTGGCTGCGCGAGTCGCCCTCGGGAATAGCCCTCTCCGGCGCCGAGCACGCCTGCAGGGAGAGGCATCGCCCCGACTGCAGCAGTGCGTGATACCCGGAATCAGACTGAAAACTGCATTGCATGGGCAAAACGAAACGGTGTTGTTTATCCGGTTTTGCAGCCATCGATATAACCGCTATTAACCAACTACAAGCAGAAAACCAGTCGAAGATGTCTGTACCGTGCGACTTTCAACAGTAAAAAAATGTCGATTCTGACTACAAGTCCTGACACAATCGATTGGTGATCCGTAAGGGCTGGTTATTCTATGAACACTCACGCAGCCGCCGAAAAGCAATGGACAGACAAGGAGCTGAACGACCTTACGGTCGAAAACGAATTTCGGCTAAGAGGTCTGGAAGTTACCCGGCTGGACACTTTTGTTGATGCTGCCTTCGCATTTGTACTGACGCTGCTCGTCATCTCGTTTGACGATATTCCGTCCAGTATTCCTGAAATGCTGGCGGCCGTGAAACGGATTCCGGGGTTTGCAGCCAGTTTCGCCATATTAATGATGTTCTGGCTTCAACATCGGAACTGGAGTCGGCGCTATGGTCTGGAAAACCGCAAAACGATTCTATATAGCCTCCTGTTAATCTTCGTAATGTTAGTTTATGTGTACCCGTTGAGAATGGTGTTCGAGGGGATGTTCTCGAACCTCTCCGGCCGTTATCTGCCCACGAGTTATGAGATTGAGTCCTACTACGATCTGCGCCTGATTTTCCTGTTTTACTCCGTTGGGTTTCTTTTCATGTCTTTGATTGTTAGCCAGTTGCATCGACTGGCAATGCGTAGTTCTGCTTCGCTGGGATTGAATTCGACTGAATTGCGAAAGACCAGAATCGAAATGCAGGTATGGATGCTCTCTGCCAGTTTCGGGTTGTTGTCAATTGTACTGGCGCTCACATTGCCGGACGCTTTAGTCGTAGCTGCCGGTTACATGTATTTTGCCTTGATCCCTGCAATGCGAATCCCTGCGTATCTGGATCAGCGTCGCAATGCATCAGTATCGTAAGCGATTTTTGCGACCATCCTCCGGGATTCATTTTCAGATGCAAAAAGAACGCCAGTTGGTTACCGGTGCTGCTCGAGGCAGATCACGACTGCGAGGCGCTGCCCTGGTGCCCGGACCGCTACCGGGCAGGACAGGATTGCTCAGTGGCTCAGTGAAAAATGCGGGCGGGTCCGGGTGACTGGAGTTAACGGCGCAACTCTAACAGTTCAAAGCCATTCTTGTCCCATCTGACGGTACTTCCCTGTTCATACCAATCGCCCAGAACGATACGTTGTGCAGGCTGTCCGTCCAAAGTAAATTTGTGTACGTTCGGTCGGTGGGTATGACCGTGCAGCAAAAAATTAACCTGGTGCCGGCGCATGACCGCCTCTACTTCCTGTTGATTGACATCCATGATGGCGGTTTCTTTTTGTTGCATCTGGACAGAACTCTGCAGGCGCATTTCACGAGCCAGCGCCACTCTTTGGGCAACGCTCTTCGCCAGAATGTCAGCTTGCCAGTGCGGATCACGAACGACGCTGCGCAGCGCCTGATAGGCGACATCATCGGTACAGAGTGAGTCGCCGTGCATCAGCAACACCTGGGTGCCATAACAATCGATGACGGTTTCTTCGTCGAGCAAAGTAAACCCGGTTTGCTTTAAAAACTCTGAGCCAATGAGAAAGTCACGGTTGCCATGAGTAAAAAATCCGTGCACACCGCGCCTGGTAAGCCGTGCCAAATGCTCGATGACCTGCAAACCCAGCGGGCCTGGCGCATCGTCACCTACCCACGCTTCAAACAGATCTCCCACAATGTACAGCCGCTCTGTTTCAGTACCCAGGCTCTCTATATATTCGATAAATTGAGAGCTGATGTCATCCCTTGCTGGTTCCAGGTGGAGATCCGAAATAAAGACCGTTTGCATGATGATGCTATGTCGCTATCGGCCCAGGCACCGACTTATTTGCTGACCAGCG
>JABDLQ010000173.1 GCA_013002925.1 Gammaproteobacteria bacterium
GTGCGTCCGATGTCGCCACACAGTGTGGGATCCAGCGTGGCAACGCAGTTTGATAGCTGAACTTCTGCGTCCAGGGCCTGAATTGCACCTTTGACTTCATGATCATAATAGGTTGCCTCAACCTGGAGCGAGTCGATCCAGTCAACGCTCTCTACCCAGGCCGCATCGTAGACGACGCCGAACGTGAAGCTGTCGGCTTCTTCAGGCCTGAGGTTGGGGTTACCACCTGTTGTCACCGAGATCTGCGGATTAAACTGGATATAGCTGCCATCAGCCGGGACTCGTAGCGCGACACAGTTGGCGATGGTCGCCGGTGAAGCTGCCGTGTTACCCGCGACTGTGCCGTTAAAGTCAGAACATACGTCGTTGATTGTCTGGTCAAAGCGGGCCGCTGAACCAAACAACTCGCCAATTCCGGGTGCGCGCAGGCCTTCGGCAACCGTAGCCCGAAACAGCAGGTTTTCGATGGGTCGGTATTTTATGCCGAACTTGGTCGTGGTTTCATTGCCAAACGTGCTGTAGTCGGACACCCGCACCGCACCGGAAAAATCAAGAAGATCAGCGCCGGCAACTTCTTTTAGAATGGGCACTGCAATTTCAAGATAAAACTCATCGGTGTCAAAGCCACCGCTGGTCGGTGTTGAGGGTACGCCCGCACTGTCACCGGCCACGACCACCGCGTCGGGCTGGAAAAATCCGTCCTGTTCGCGGTGCTCAAGGCCGGCGGCGAAGGCCAATGTACCGTAGGGGAGTTCTGCAATATCGCCGGTCACGTTAAGCACAAAATCAACCAATGATTGCTCGCTCACATCTTTCTGGATAAAGCCTACATAATCCAGCATCGCCTGGGTGATGGTGCCGCCACCGGCACCCTGGCCGCCAAAGAAATTAAACGGGACGCAGGGGGCGGTGCAATCGGCCAGTGGTCCGAGAGCACGCATCAGGCGTCGGGAGTTGTAACCCCCCCGTTTGATCTGGTCCGCACGGTTTTCAGAAACCGTCAGAGTGCCGTCCCAGTAAAACTTTCGGTCGCCCACTTCAAATGCACCTTCGATGCCGCCAGCTACGTACCAGGTATTTACATCCTGATCAAAAATCCGTGGGCCACCTTCCAGGGGACGACGTCCGAAGAAATACGCGTTGGTAGCCGAATCGACAGTAAAGCCGAACGGGTTAAACGGGTTGGTAACGTCAATGGAAATAGTGTCCAGCAGGTTTCCGTTACCGGCTTCAGGCCCGATAAAAATCGGTTCCGGCGCAGCCTGGTTTGTGGACTTGCGATTGTTAAACAAGCCCTTGATAAATATGGTCAGGTCGTCATTGATCTCGTGCCGACCCTGGGCATAAACATTGGTGCGCTGACTGGGCGTCAGGACCAGATTGAACTGGGAAAAATTGAACCGGTCGGCTGTTGTAAATGGGTGAAAGTCATCACCGACACAAGGGGTGGCCGGATTATATCTGGGGATGCCGGTAACGCCGTCATTAATCGTGCAGTCGACCTGCATGTTGGTGTTGGGGTCAGTCAGAAAGAACCGTCCCTGAGGGGTGCCGGAACTGCCACCCTGACCCGTGGTGACAAAGGGAATGGGCGTGGATGACTGTCTGCGATCGCGTGCCTTGACGTCAGCAGAATCGGTAAAGCCCAGATTAAAGAACACGCTGGTGCGATCGGATTTGGTGCCCATGGACACGCTGTATTCCTGCACTTCACCATCGCCTTCATCATAGGCGCCCAGGTACGCCGAGGCCGCCATACCCTCAAAGTCTTTTTTAGTAATGATGTTGACAACGCCGGAAATCGCATCAGAACCGTAAATGGATGATGCACCATCTTCCAGAACCTCGATGCGCTCGATGATACTTAGCGGGATCGTATTCAGGTCAACCGCCGAAGACACACCACTGGCCGAGGAACCGTTAACCCAGCGCACCCCGTCTACCAGCACCAGGGTCCGTTTCGATCCCAAAAAGCGCAAATCAACCTGGGAGGCCCCGGCACCAATGCCGCCACCGTCAGGAGGGAAGCCAAAATTTCCGCTACTGTTAAACCGGGTGTTCAGTGCACCGCCTGAGCCGGATAAACGCTGCAGGTAATCACCCACAGCTGTGAGCCCGGAACGCTCAATGTCGGCCGCCGAAATTTCCAGAATCGGCGCTCCCTGGTTAAGTGGATCCTGACGGATGCGCGAACCGGTGACCAGAACCTCTTCTACATTCTGGCCAAGTGATTGCACTATTGTATGAGGTGATAACAGCAAAATTGCGCTGAGCGTTAGAAAAATGAGTCTGGTTGGTTGAAAGTGAGTCTTCATCTTTTTTACCTCGTGCCGTGTACCCTTGCGGGAGGATTATCGTGAACAAAAATCTGAAGATAAATTTTGACCCCAATATCTTCAAACTGAACGTTGCGTTAGCGATAGTAAACGATATGACAAAGTAAAACGGTGTAGTCTTTGCAAGAAGAACTGATAACAATATTGCGGATTGACAGGCAAATTGTAGACTGAATTGTACGATACACCAAACACTGATTGACCATCAGGTTATGCATTAATTTAAATGATTAAATCAAAGGTGTCCAGACGAAGCTAGTGTGTCATGCCGACACCGAATCTGATGAGCACTTTTAGAGTCAGAGATAGCCTTCAGCGACTTCAGTTCACCGCAGCCTGTCATTGCCAGTCTTAACAACAGACTGGTGCGCTACGGTGTATGCCTTACGTGCACTGAGGCCCCGGGTCTTCATCAAATACGGATGGTTAAGCGGCAGTGTTTGCCAGATGGATGGCAGATATTTTGTGATGGTGAGTTGTGGAGACTCCATTAGTTTGCAGTGACCCCGGCAATTCCACTTTCTATTGCGGGGAGCATACACCGGCTGTTACCAGCTATAGAAACTGAAGCGGAAACGGAGACCCGTCTTCGTAGGCAGGACAGAGGCTGCTCAAAATGTGCTGGTTCAGTTGCTGTGTCAATTCAGCTTTTCGCACAACGCGGGCTGGTTTCGACGTACGCCGAAACGTCGGCCATGATATTAGTAAGCCTGTAGTTGCAGGTTGTGTATCACGCTGCGCTTAGAACTACTGAATTACGACACTGGATTCATATGGTGTTACAAAGTTGCTGCGCAAGGACTTAACCAGACTTGTCTTTGCGGGCTTCCTCGCGATCTTCTGTGCGGCTGGCGCTTCCACTGATGGTTTTAAAAAATTCTTCTTGCGCCGTTTTCCAAAAAGACAGGTTCTTGCGTGCAATCTCGGACACAACATTCACAGGATCAACCCCCACAACGGATTTTAGTCGTGAACGAATCTGTTGTTGCTGGCCGCGGAACAGTTTGAGGCTCTGTTCCATATAACTACTGACCAAACCCTGCATATTGCCGTCATACGAGCGGATGATTTGCGACAGAAAATCACGGCTGAAAATCGGCTCACCCGCCTGTTCCTGCTCGCTGATCACCTGCAGCAAAATGCTCTGCGTAATATCATTTTGGGACTTCTTGTCGATAACGACAAAATTGACTTTCTCGAGGACCAGTCCACGGATATCAGCCAGCGTGATGTAACGGCTTTCTTCAGTGTCGTAGAGTCGGCGGTTCGGATATTTTTTGATAATACGAGGTTCACTCATAAAATGGCTCTCTTTTCTTGAAGGTGCAACATTTTGAATCTGCAGAATCACCGTAGATGCACTGCGCAATAGGATTGCTCCCAAGAAGTGTAACCGCGGCGATTGCTGCTTTGCAATTTTCGCATTTGTGCTTTTGTCAGGGCGATAATGTTTTCTTATTTAACAACGCTTTATGATCCCATTGTGAAATAGCCCATGACCAGAGCTCTGGCGTTGGCAAGTGTTGCAGCGCAGACTCCGGCCGCATGCCAAGAGCAGTAAATGCAGCGCACAATTGCTGCGGTGCGTTTGAAACGTCCAGGGCTTTGGCACCGGTTTGTTTCGAGAGTTTTACCCCATCCTTGTTCAGCAGCACAGGTATGTGCGCCGTCTGTGGTCGCGGGTAGTTTAGTGCATCACGCAGCAGATGCTGACCGGCGGTTTCCTGCAGCAGGTCGCAACCGCGCACAATTTCCGTGATGTTTTGTGCTTCGTCGTCAATCGTTACGGCGAATTGATAGCTGGGGAGTTGGCATTTTCGCCAGACAATAAAATCGCCCTGGTCCCTGCCAAATTGAATCTGCTGATGCCCCTGGAGGTGATCCGTGTAACTTATTACGGTGTCGGTGGCATCAAACCGCCAGGCGGTTTCAGCATGGGCGGGTGGCGGCGAAACTCGACAGGTACCCGGATAAATTCCGCTTTTCAAACCGTGTCTGGCAATGGTCTGCCGGATCAGTTTACGGCTGCAACTGCACCGGTAAACAGCCCCACGTTTCCTGAGCTTCTCAAGAGTCTCATGGTACAGCTCCATACGCTGGCTTTGGTAGAGGATCTCACCGTCCCACTCAAATCCAAGTGCTTCCAGCGTTGCGATGATGTTGGCAGTGCAGCCGGGGACTTCGCGCGGTGGGTCAATGTCCTCAATGCGTAGAAACCATTGGCCGCGCATTTTTCGTGCCGCAAGATAACTGGCCGTCGCCGCAATGAGCGACCCCATATGTAGCGGTCCGGTAGGGGAAGGCGCAAATCGTCCCCGATAGACGGTTTGCGTGGCCCCTGTCTGATCGTGTGAAGGGTTCAACACTCAATTCCGGCAATGCAGTGTGATATCTGCCCGGTCCGCGGCGGAGCAGCACCCCGTTGTGATCTGATCAGCCGCCGAGCTGGCGCTCGCGAATTTCATCGAGTGTTTTGCAATCGATGCACAATGTTGCGGTAGGCCGCGCCTCCAGCCGGCGAATACTGATTTCGACACCGCAGGATTCGCAATAACCGTAGTCTCCGCTTCCGACCATTGCCAGCGCCTCTTCAATTTTTTTGATGAGCTTGCGTTCACGGTCGCGAGTGCGCAGTTCGAGACTGAATTCGGATTCCTGCGTGGCACGGTCATTCGGATCCGGAAAATTGGCTGCTTCGTCCTTCATGTGATGGACGGTGCGATCCACTTCTTCCATCAGCACAGTTTTCCAGTTGCGCAGGATCT
>JABDLQ010000186.1 GCA_013002925.1 Gammaproteobacteria bacterium
TCCCCGGACGTTCGCGGTCGGCGACCGACTCTGCAGTACGTTGCCGGGCAAGTACCGGCCTGCGACTGATCAGAAATCACGGCAGGCGATTTTTCCGCAGGGTCGCCCTGGCACCGGAGCGGCACCGTTTGGAACAATAACGGACTTCATGCCAGCAGCGCGACCATTTCTTGCGCCAGCTAAAGGGTCGCTGACAAAAAGCACAGTCTTTTGTGGGCAAATGCTGTTTTTTTGTCACAGTGTTATGGGACCTTGATCGCAATCACCGTATTGTCGTAGCCTGTTGGAATCAGTGCTAACTGCAACACGGATGCATATCCGTGATTCGCGCTGCTTACCCCTTTGCCACTGATGACTTCAATATCATCGTCATTGCGATAGCGAATCAGTGGACCCCCGACGGGGGTGATTTGCAAAGTACCGTCGGATTCAAATTCAATACCGTCGATATCCGCGAGCAACTCAGGTCCGACCATTTCCACCGATTCGGCGTCCGGATCGACTCGCCACAATCGTGCGCCACCCACATAGAGGCCGTCGTCATGCCACTGGATGCCATTGGCATTTTTAAAATGATAATCGCCGGCCACCCGGTATTGTGTACCATCGGGAAGTCGTCGCACGACACTGTGACCGGCACTGTCGGTGACGTAAATGGAGCCGTCCGAGGCCACTGCAACGTCATTGGCAACCTGTGTGTTCAGTGCGATGGTTTCCAGTAACGTGTAGCTGGGCCAGCGCATCACTTTTACAGTGTTGTTATCCACCACGTACAGGCGTTCGCCCACAAGCGTCATACCGACAGGAGAGTCCAGTTCATCGACTATGCGCCAGTCGAGTGTTTTTCCCTGTGTGTCGAGCAGGGTCAAAAAGCCATTGCCTGTTTCTCTGAATCCGCAGACGTTTGACACCAAAAACGTCAGGTCCGGTAGTGGCAACACCGTTTCAGGTTCGCAAAACCCACCGCTTGCGATCCAGGCGATGTCGGCATTGGACGTGCGGTGCCTTGATGGCAGTGGTTCGCGGCTCCACAGTCCCGCGATTTCATTATCCAGTCCGGTCATCTCCCACCGCAATAGCGCAAGCGGCAAGCGCCCCGCATTCATCAGCGTGTCATGAAAGTTTCGCAGGTTGAAGTCATCTTTGAGTTGCCGTTTGCGCTCGGCCAGCAGAGCCTGCATCTGGATCATGCCGGTCATGTAGCCCAGGCCGTAGCCTGGCGGGCGGCGCAAATAGATTTCGGCATCGACACGGGCCACATCGGGATCAAGATATGGAACCCGTTCAACCCAGTAGTCTACGGCCTGACTCACCGTCATCTCGTTTTGTTGCAGCCACACATCCACAGGCATCCGGGCAGCCCGAAATATACCGAACAAATAAATCAGCTCGCGCACGCGAGGGCCAATCTCAAGATCGTCAAGGAGGCCGGCATGGATCATGGCCTCTTCGAGGTAGACTCCCCAACCTTCAGTGCGCACCCCGTCGGTCAGTTGCCCACGTATAGGGTGAGGGTTTTGGCGCTCTACGACCGCGTCGAAACGATGTCCCGGTATCACCGCATGCAGGTGATCCGGCGTGGGGTTGCGATACTGAATCTGCTCCCAGAAATTCGGACCCTTGTCACGCACGATCCACGGCACATTGGTTTCGAGATCACCGATATACTCCGGGATGGTGATGATTTCTTCGTCCACCAGGAACCGGCGAATATGCCGGTCAGTTTGCTCGATACGCCGCTGATATTCCTCTGCGCTGCTGGGCAGAGCAATTTCGGGCAGGTTGCGGTTGCGATGCCTTTCCAGCGCGTACACGGACCACAGGCGATCCAGTTCGCGCTCGCCGAGCACCACGATCTGGTCAGTGGTGTAGGGGAGTAGCTTCACATGCTTCAGGTACCAGTTAAAGTTATCACGTCCAACGCCTGCTTTACCGGTCATGACACTGCGATGGTCGCGTAACCAGGTATTAAAATTTTCGATGGCCGTTTTGGCTTCTATAATCGCATCGCGCAGCACAGGTTGCTGTTTGCTCGCGCGCACCAGCAAGTCTTCATACCACCCTATAACGCCGGCTGGTGGAGTTGCCCGATACGGAAAGCCATGGCCAACCCCATCGGCGGTTGACAGGTTAAACAGGGCCAGGTCGGCGTAATCAGCGGCGACGTCCGTCAGATTTTTTGGCGCCTCTGACATCAGCGCTGGTACGGCCGCCAACTGTGCCTGCAGTTTTGACAGGGCTTCGCCGGCAAGCGGCAGCTCGGCGAACGTGAGCCGCAGTATGCGGTCGACATAAAATCCCGGGTCACGCGCCCAGGGACGGGTGACATTGACCCGGAAGTGCTCCTGATCGATACGCGCCCGTACTGCCAGAAACTCAGCCTGCTGTGCGACCGACCATTGATGCACAGCCAGTGTGTCTAATCGTGCATGAAAGTCGTGTATTTCGGCGCGTCTGGTCTTGATCGCCTGAGTGCTGTAGTCCGGATGCGCTACCACAGGTTTGCCAGCCACATCGGTGAGCGAGCGCTCTTTGCCCAACCTGGCAGTGTCAAGCCACTGCTGAAAGTCCGCATAGAGACTTATGAGTTCCTGATAGTCCACGTGGCCTTCCGGCATCCCGGGGTAGTGGTCTGCGGTAACTGAAATGCTGCAAACGAGCAAAATGCCAGCGACGGCACAGCGACCTGACCAACACTTTACGTGCAGAAATATCTGATGAAGCAATTTCCCCTCCCGATAAAATATCGATAGGGAATTATGTCAGATTTTCGCTTCAGCGAATCACATCCGCGACGCCCGATCACGAATCATGTCACGGAGCCAGTCCGCTGGGTCCAGGCGCTGTCAAATACATGGACTTCATGATGCCCAGATCGACAAAATTGACTGCGCCGTTGCAGTTCAGGTCTGCCACAGGATCGTCCGTCAGGAACAAGCTTTTAAAAATACCCAGGTCGATGAAGTTTGTGACGTTGTTGTCATTAAGGTCGCCGTCGCAGAGATTGCCAAAGCCATCGCCGTTGCCGTCACATTGATCTGGGTTTGCCACCATGATGCAGTTGTCGCATTCATCCGGAACGCCATCAGCGTCGGTATCCGTGTAATCACCGGCGGCGGGGCAAGCGGCGTCATCCAGAAGCGAGAAGCGCAGCGTTGACGCCAGAGCGCGCAGAATGCCGGCCAGGTTATCCACGCCACCTGTGACTGTCCAGACATCTGGAATCTCCAGAGGCGTTGCCGCAGCGGCGGTAGCAATGAAAGCATCCAGATCGGCCACCGCGTCAACACGTTCGGTCAACAGCCAATGCGCTTCGACGGCGGCAAGATCTGCTGACAGCGAACTGTACACACCAGGATCGATTGCCAGCACCGAGGCCGTCAACAAATCCGAAAGGGCCATTA